>CAZKOQ010000203.1:0-6355 GCA_964554425.1 uncultured Pirellulales bacterium
TCGAAGGGGGTCTCGGCGCTCTCTGCGGTGAAGCCCTTTTCAATCTGTAAATCGCCAACCTGCCGGTACATCTCTCTAACGGCCTCGCGGTTGACCTGTGGGTAGTCCGGCGCCGAAGAAAGCTCTTGTGCGACTTTGGAGTCCGAGTATTTCATATCCGGCATATAAATATCCATCAGGCCTTCGAGTAATTTGAGCGTTTCTACCAAATCGTAGCCGCCGGTATTATAAACAGTCGGTATTGTCAATCCTTTATTCCTGGCTAATTCAATTGCCGCCGCGATTGCTGCAATAACGTGGGTAGGGGTAACAAAATTGATATTGCTGCAGCCATAATTTTGTAGTTCGAGCATAGATTGAGCTAAATGCTCGATTGTTACCTGCCGCCCGTGCCGAAGGTGACTTATGTCGTAATTTTGGCAGAATATACAGCCGAGGTTGCAGCCGGCAAAAAATATCGTGCCTGACCCGCCAGTGGCACGGGCTTCCAGCCCGTGAAGACACGGCCAAGATGGCCGTGCCACAAGGACGCTTTCTTCGCCGAAATGCGGGCCAACGGAGCTGACCACAGGCAGTGAGCCGATGCCGCAAAAGCCGACCTGTCCCTGCCGCCGGTTGACCTTGCACCTGCGAGGGCAAAGCACGCACGGCTCCATATACTCCCACAACTTCTGGATCGGCTTACTGAAAGAACCAATATCAACCGGCGACGATGTCATAATTCCTATCCATTACCGTCTTTTTGCGCCTTGCAATTGTCCTTCCTGTGCTGTATCCTAAAGGCGGCGAAGAGAAACGTTTAATTGATACTATGATGCTTGCAGCGCCGAGATAGAAAGAAACAACTATGGCCAAAATTAAAAACTCGACAAAAAAATATATCCGGCAAATGGCGAAACGCATTGTATCACAATTTCACCCGGAAAAAATCATTCTTTTTGGCTCGCACGCCCGCGGACAGGCAGCGCCGGACAGCGATGTTGACCTATTGGTTGTGATGCCTGTCTCTGGCTCAAAGCGGGAAAAGGCCATTGAGATTGGGGTCGCATTACATGACATCCCTGTTGCGAAAGATGTGATGGTTGTCAGTCCCGATGATTTCGACTGGCGTAAGAATGTTGTCGGCACGATCGAGCGTCCTGCTGACCGCGAAGGCAAAATCCTGTATGCAAGGAAATGAAAAGAAAACTACTGTTGCTCGCGAGTGGGTTGTTAAGGCCGAAAGCGACCTTAAGACCGCCGCATATATACTGAAGATAGGCAAAGGATGTCCTACCGATACGGTTTGTTTTCACGCTCAGCAGTGCGTGGAGAAATACCTAAAGGCATTTCTGGTCAGCAAAGACATCGACTTTCCTAAGACCCACGACATCGGACGGCTGGTGACACTACTGCCGGAAAACATTTGGCTGCGACTATCTATCGAGGAGCAAAGACGCCTTACAAGTTATGCCACGGTGATGCGGTATCCGGGGGACTATGAGGCCATTCTGCTTGAGGAAGTGCAGCAGAGTGTCAGGGTTGCACGCCGCGTCCTAAAGGAGCTGCGCACTCTGCTGCCAAAAGAGACACTATTACGGAGGAGAGAATGATGGAACGCCTGTATAAAGCAGCCACACCAACAAGAAAGTATGAGAAGGTCGAGCATCCAGCCAAAATAAATTTTGTAGGGTCCTTGAACCGGCTGTTGGAGGAACGGATAGACATAACTATAAAGACCGCAATGGATTGAAGGCAAACTGAATCCGCCAAAGGTTGGCGGTTTGCCTGGAGGAGTATTGTGGAGCTTGTTAAGAAACTAAGACAGAAAGAGCAAAAGGCCAATCCCATCCGGGTAGGAATAATCGGCTGCGGCCAGATGGGCTCAGGCCTCGCCCATGCCATTGAAAACATACAGGGTATGACCGTAAGAGCCATCGCAGACATCGACCCCAATCGCGCAATAAACACTTTTCTCGAAGTGAAACGGGCCAGAAGTGACATTATTGTAACCGAAAACATTGGTCAGGCCCAGGATGCCCTCAAATCCGGCAAGGTTATTGTCTCCGCAGATGCCGGATTACTTACCTGTCTTGAGGACATAGATGCAAATGTAGAAGCCACAGGAATCCCCGACATCGGCGCCCAGGTGGCGTGGTCCTCCGTAAAAAACAAAAAGCCGATTATTATGCTGAATGTCGAAACCGATGTCACGGTCGGAGTCTATCTGAATCATCTTGCCAGAAAGGCCGGCTCCGTCTATACGGTTGCATCCGGCGATGAGCCGGGCGTCTGCAAAATGCTTTACGAGCAGGCCACACTTATGGGCTTCGAGGTCGTCTGCCTCGGAAAGGGTAAAAACAATCCTATCGACTTCGACGCCACTCCCGAAAAATATGCCCAAGAAGCAGCAGCCAGAGGAATAAATCCCCAAATATTAACTTCGTTTGTCGATGGCACAAAAACAATGGTAGAAATGGCCGCCGTCTCCAACGCTACCGGTCTTTTGCCCGATGTCCCTGGAATGCATGGCCCGGAGGTCGAGATAAGCGAGCTTACTAAAATTTTCATCCCCAAATCAGATGGAGGCATCCTCAATCGACGTGGAGCGGTCGATTATTCCACAGGCGCAGTCGCACCAGGCGTCTTTGCGGTCGTCTATGCAGCCGATGCTCGAATGCGAAAAGATATGAAGTATATGACCAAAGCCCAAGGCCCATATTACCTTCAATTCCGGCCTTATCATTTGTGCGACCTGGAAACCCCGCAGTCTGTCGCCGAGGCGGTCCTGCTGGGAGAGGTTACAATCGCCTCGGAAGAAATGAACTCCGAAGTCGTCGCCGTCGCCAAACGCCGCATCAAGGCCGGCCAGAAACTTGAAGGCATCGGCAGCGCCGACCTCCTCGGCACCATTTACACCTACAAAGATGCAAAAGCGAAAAAAGCTGTCCCGGTCGGGATAGCCGACAAAGGCACGGCTATAAAAGACATACCCAAAGGAGAAATCCTCACCGAAGATAATTTCGCCCCCGATACAACAACCTTCATATACCACCTGCGAAAACAGCAGGATTTGCTAATGGACTCAAGAGGAAACGGAATATGAAACGCATTATGAAAGCAGTCGTAGTCAAAGCGCCAATGAATTTTGATATCGAGCAAGTCCCCATCCCCTTCTGCCCACCCGAGGGAATCCTGCTGAAAGTCCATGCCTGCGGACTCTGCGGCTCCGACCTGCGCACGTTACGATTCGGCCACCCTGACGTAAAATTCCCCTGGATAATCGGCCACGAAATAAGCGGCACCGTCGTCGAAGTCGGTCCTGCCTGCCGGGCAAAATGGAAAACAGGCGATACGCTTTGTGTGGGACCGGTTGTATATTGCGGCAGCTGCGAGTTCTGTATTAACGGAAAATTTGAATTCTGCGAAAACCACAGGGAAATCGCGCAGGTCTGGCCCGGCGGCTTCGCAGAGTATGTCGCCATACCGCCGGAATCCGTGAACTTCGGAACTATCCAGCTCGTGCCCAAAAATCTCGACCCCGCTATCGCAGCGGTGGCAGAACCAATATCCTCCTGCATTCACGCCCAGGAAAGAGCGCAGGTCGGCCTCGGTGACACCGTCGTGGTCATCGGCGTCGGACCTATCGGCTGCGTCCATATCAACTTAGCCAAAGTTCGAGGCGCCGACAAGATAATCGCCGCGGACATTAACGAATCCCGGCTTGAGCTTGTAAAAGACTACGAGCCGGACTACATAATTAACGCAGCGAAAACAGACCTTGTCAAAGAGGTAAGGCATCTGACCCATGGTAAAGGCGCCGATGTTATTGTTACAGCCAATCCGTCACCGGTTACGCAGATTCAAGCAGTGGAAATGGCGAAAAAAGCAGGGCGAATACTTCTTTTCGGCGGCCTACCCGCCGACCAGGCCTGCCCCCAGGTAAATATGAATATCGTCCATTACAATGCCTTGCACCTCATCGGTGCGACAACATTCGGTCCTCGCCATTATGCCACCGCCGTTAAGCTTTTAGCCAGCGGCAGAATCTCCGGCGAAAAATTCCTGACTCACCGCTTCGCCCTAACCGACTTCAAGGAGGGCGTAAAGCAGGCAATGGAAGGCAAAGTCCGCAAAGCTGTCTTTTTACCATAACAAAAACGAAAAATACTTTTACCTGTAAAAGCTAAGTGCACTCCCTTTCCACCCACATTGGTTTTGATATTGCAGGAAAGCAACCTTGACGATATACTGCCTTTACCCCCCAGCTATGGGCAAAATTTATGGAAAAAAATGCACAGCCAACGGAACAGAAGCTTGATGCTGCGCATCCTGTAAGTGTGCAGCAAGGCCCCAAAGGCAGGCAAGAATATTCGCAACAGATGCGTAATTCGCTCGCTGCCAGATTACAGGCGGGCGACCGCCAGGCCGCAGAGGAGCTTGTTGATGCGTATTATCAGCAGTTATATATATTTATGCGGCGGCTGAACCATAGTCAACAGGTCAGCGAAGACCTGACCCAGGAAAGCTTCCTCCAGGCCTGGAGACACATAGCCCAGCTAAGGGACGGCAAAGCCCTCAATAGCTGGCTTTACCGCATCGCAGCCAATGTCTCACGGCTATACTGGCGGAAGCACGCCGGCAGTGAGCCGGCCACGCTCGATGGAATGGACGTAGCCGATGACAGCGAGCCGCAGTGGGAGAAACTCGGACGCGCTGAGCAGATTGGCCGGCTCAAAAACGTTGTCGCTCGGCTGCCGGTAAAACTAAAACAGGCGGTCGTCCTGCATTATATGCAGCACCTGACTATCGCCGAAGCCGCCGAAGCAGCAGCTATAAGAGAAGGCACTTTCAAAAGCCGGCTAAATAGGGCGCTGAAAACTTTAAGAAAACATATTACTTAAGACAGAGGCCTGAAATGACAGACGAAAAAATCAACGAACTATTGAATGCTTTGGCCGACGCAACAGAGGAACCTGCACCTCCAACGCTCAACGAAACCATCGAGCATCAAATTCCCCAGATGCTCACTGCTCACAGAGGCGGCTGGGACACCATCAACATTATCATAGACCTGCGCGTCAGCAGATTAGTCGCCGCCGCTGTCATAATCGCCACAATGTTCCTGCTGGCTGGTCTCTTTGGCAGTCACAACGGAGGAGACGACATATATCAGGATAGCAAGATGCTGATAAGTTACTGCCTGAAGGGGGAAAATGCATCCACAACCAATATCATTTCAGGAATGTCAAAATTCTGTGAATACCTTGTCAATCGCGGCAAGGAAGTAACATATTACGGTGAAACCGTCAACCCCGCCGACAAAGATGCTATCCTGCTCCACTGGAAATTGTCCGATGGCAGCTACAGGGTAATCTTCAGCGACCTCCGCATCGCAGTCGCCACGCCCGAAGAGTTGATAAAACTGCAGGCAAAAATGCTCCAGAAGAAATCAAAGTAACAGCGCCTCACCTCCGCTAATAAATAATCGCTGTCACTTCCTCTATCTTCTTGATGAGCACACCTGCATCGGCACAGTAAGGTATGTAACCGTCAAAGCCCTTTCTCACAAGCGCCGTCGCTTCCGAATCATTTAACTGACCCGCAAGAGCTATGACCTTGATGGTTTGCAAATCTTCGCTGGCACGGATGCCTTTACAAATCTCCGCTGCGTCTATACCTTCCGCTAAAAGACCAATCAGCACCACGTGCGGCGAGAATTTATCTATAACCACGCCTGCCTCGAAATCGCTGTGGGCAACTTGCACATCGTAATCCGGCTTGCTTCGCAAAATCTCCGCCAGAGCAGACGTTGTATGCTCGTTGCTATCCAATATCATTATCCGCATCTTACCGCTTGCCACCGGCGTTACAGGCATATTGTGCGCCTTCATAAAGCGAATTAGCTCATTGAGCGGTATCCGCCGGTCCTTGCTGCCGGGGATGCGGTAGCCCCTTAGCTGGCCGTTATCAAACCACTTGGAAACAGTCCTCGGCGCAACGTTGCAAATCTTCGCAACATCGCCTGTCGTCAATACGTTTTTACCTTTTGCCATCTTTTCATTCCCACCATTATGCACTTACACCACTTTCTTATTCGGTTGTAACCGTGCGGCTGTTTAGCACAGAACCGCTAATCTGGCCGCTAACCGCCAATTACCAAACGCCGGCCAACCGCCGCGTCCTATAAGTATTCCTGCTATTTACCGACGCAGAAACGACTTGGATTTATCGAGCTTAAGTGTTATAATCTTACTACTTCTGTTTGCTCAGACAGAACTCGATATTGACGATAAAACAGCAGGATGGTCAGTTATTCTCCTGACTTCTGTCTGCTGTATCCTGGCTGTTACGAAATACGATATACGAAATACGA
>CAZKOQ010000204.1:0-6352 GCA_964554425.1 uncultured Pirellulales bacterium
GGCATCGGTTTTTACCCGCTCGATGTCAAAGTCAACCTGCGAGGGCGCTTTGAGCAGGTCGATTTTGTTTATAAGCAGGACCTTCGACTTTGTAAAAATGGCAGGATACTTGGCCGGCTTGTCATCACCTTCAGGGACGGAAAGCACAACTATCTTATGATTTTCGCCCAGCTCAAAGGCCGATGGACATACCAGGTTGCCTACGTTCTCTATGAAAATCAAATCCAATTTCTTAACAGGCAGTTTTGCTAACGCACTACTTACTTGAGCGGCTGACAGGTGGCAGGCGCCATTTGTGTTTATCTGAACAGCTGGTGCGCCTGTTGCTTTAACTCTCCTGGTATCTATGTCGGTCTGGATGTCCCCCTCAATGACGCCGACCCGGATTTTACCTTTCAGTTCGCTTATGGTTCTTGTCAGAATTGTTGTCTTGCCTGAGCCGGGAGAGGATATCATATTAAGGCAGAGTATCTTGTGTTCAGCCAGAAATTGTTTATTTCTTCGGGCGTATTCTTCGTTCGCACTGAGGATTTTTCTACCAACATCAACTTTGGCCATCACATTACTCCGATTGAAATTCTATTTCTTCCAGCATTAAAGGTGCATCCGGCAGTAGCTCGAAATCTTCGCTGCCGCACTTGGGACATCGTGGGGATGATAACTCAACGTCAAAGTTTTGATTACATTTATTACACTGTCCTTGTATCGGCTTGTGCTCGATTTCCAATTTCACTCCTTCGCAAAGTGTCCCTTTGGCAATGGCCTCGAAGGCAAAACAAAGCGTCTCATCATTGATAGCATACAGTTCACCGCAGCTAATCTTTGCGACAAGTGGTCTGACGCTATGCTTTGCGGCCTCATCTAATATCGCTGCTAACAAGCTCTGTGCAACCATTGCCTCGTGCATCAGCATATCCTCGGCAGTTCCCGGCCATAAGGCATCTGCACAATTCTCCTTCCGCCGATTCTCGTTACCAGTTCTACCGTAGGCGTATCGCGGGTTTCTACTACCCGGCCAATTATGTTCGCATCTTTACCCAGCGGGTGATTTCTGCAAATCTCCAGACACTTTGTGGCTGATTCGGGCGAGACAACCGCGATGAATTTACCTTCATTCGCGATTGTCAGCACATCGAAGCCGAGCATATCTGCTGCCGCCTGCACCACGGGCCTGACCGGTATGTCCGGCTCGTTAATTTCGATGCTAAGTGCACTTGCCCGCGAGATTTCATTAAGCGCAGCGGCCAATCCACCGCGAGTGGGGTCGCGCATAAACTTTATCCCGCTAACACTCTCCAACATCTTACAGGTCAACTCTGCCAGACCTGCGCAGTCGCTTTTGAGCTGCGATTGAAACTTGATACCTTCTCGCTGCGAGATAATGGTTAGGCCATGGTCGCCTATTGTTCCATTGATAATAATTTTGTCGCCAACAGCAATCCTCTCGACACCTAAGTCCACGCCGGGTAATCTCACTCCAATCCCTGCGGTGTTTATAAAAATTTTCTCAGCAGCCCCCGCCTCAACGGTCTTGGTGTCGCCGGTAACAATATCGACGTTATTTTCCTTAGCTGACCGGCTTATGCTGGCTAAAATCTTTTCAAGCAATTCAAACTCAAATCCTTCCTCGATTATCAATGATAATGCCAGGGCGACAGGTCTTGAGCCGGCGACGGCTAAATCGTTCACCGTCCCGCAAACCGCAAGCTTTCCGATGTCGCCGCCGGGAAAAAACAGGGGCTTCACAACATAGCTGTCCGTTGTAAAACATACTGATTTGGAATCGAGATTCAATTCTGCCGAATCGCCCAGCTTGGCCAGAATATCGTTTTTGAATCTCGGCAAAATATGTTGCCGTATCAATTCGGACGTCAATTGCCCTCCTCCGCCGTGCGCAAGTAAAATTTTATCGTGTCTGCTTGTTTCCATTGCTATTGAATCCTGATGCCCTGTTCTCCTGATGTCCCTGCCTCCTGATACCCTGATGTCCTGATTTTCCGATACCTCCATACTTAAAATATGCTGCGCAAGCTCCTTCGGAACTGACCATGCACGGGCCGATTGGTGTTTGGGGGGTGCAGTTTTTTCTAAATAGCGTGCATTCCGGCGGCTCTATCAGGCCGCACAGAATCTCGCCACATCGACAGCCGCTTGATTCTTCCACCGGCTTCTCGGTTATATCAAATCTCTTAAAAGCATCAAATCGGCTATACCGGTCTTTTACTTTCAGAGTGCTTTTTTCAATCTTTCCCAGACCCCGCCAGTAGCCGTCCGCCGGCTCGAAGCACTCATCAATAATTTTTTGTGCAGCGGCATTGCCCTGCTCGGTTACCACCGCATTGTAAATAGATTTAAGCTCGGCTTTGCCGGCTGCGAGCTGTCGGCAGATTTCGGCAATTGCCTCGACTATTTGCACCGGCTCAAAGCCAGCCACAACACAAGGCCGGCCAAAGTCCCTGACAATCTCGGCAAAGGCACGGTAGCCGATTATCACGCTGACATGCCCAGGACACAAGAAGGCGTCTATTTTATGATTTTTTCCTGACAATAGCGCCCGCATCGCAGGCACAACCAGCTTGTGTCCGCTCAGAACACAGAAGTTGTCGATTGCCGCCTCAGCCGCTTCCTTCACCACAACAGCGGTGGCCGGCGCAGTGGTCTCGAATCCCACGGCAACAAATACAACTGTTTTGTTGGGATTGTCTTTTGCCAATTGCAGGGCATCTTCGCTGCTCAGGACTACTTTGACGTTGGCTTTGGTTTGCCTTGTTTCGAGCGAGCCGCCTTTGCCGGGAACACGAATCATATCGCCGTAGGTTGCAATCAAGCAATCACTGCTATCAGCCAACTGCAGGACGGTATCAATATAGCTCTGGTCGGTAACGCAGACAGGGCAGCCAGGCCCAGACAAAAGTTTCAGCCCTTTGGGAAGAATTGACCTTATGCCGCTGCGGAAGATAGAAACCGTGTGCGTCCCGCAAACCTCCATTATATTGACCTGCTGACGCAACCGCTCGCAGGCGGCATCCATAACGGTCTGAGCTTTTTGAATTCTTTCAAGCATCTTTTAAGCAGACAAACTCGAATATCGAATTTCGAAATTCGAAACAATATCAAAATTCAAATGTTCAAACTGTCCTATATTTTCGGTTTTGATTTTTGGATTTTGGTTATTTGAATTTGTTTCGGATTTCGTGTCTCGGATTTCAAATTTTACTCTTATCATTCATCCTGAAACCTTGTTTGGCGTCTTCTGGAAGTTGTCTATTTCGGCGAGCAATTCCCAGGTCTTTTTTGCTTCTTCTTCATCGACGAGCGAGATGGCAAAGCCGGCGTGAATCAGGACCAAGTCGCCTGTCTTTGCCTGCGGCAGCAGTGTGGTCTTAGCCCGCCAGCGGTTGCCCATCGCATCTACAACCGCCCTATCGCCTTCCAACTCTACTATCCTCGCCGGTATCGCCAGACACATAACTCGTTACTCGTCATTCGCATATCGTATTTGGCAATGTGGTTTATGACTCCCTATTTACCAGGTGGGCAGCAATGGCTACCTGACCGAGAGAGATGCCGCCGTCATTGGCCGGGACGTCGCGATTGAATAATACATGAAAATCATTTTTCTTCAAGAGTTTAACCAAACGGTTCGTCAAATACTGATTACAGAATACTCCGCCGCTTATGGCAACTGTGCCAAGCTTCGTGCTTTCCCTGGCTTGTTTAGCCATCGCCAGCAGGGCGATGGCAAGCGTGTTGTGGAACTTTGCGGAGATAACCCCGGCAGGTAATTCCTCCTGAATATCGTTAATTATCCCTTTTATCATTTTACGCAAACCCAGTTGTAGGAGTTTATCGGCTTCGCGGATAAGTTCGAAATCATAACAGTCCTCAATACCGTCCTTGATAATTGCCTCGAGGGCCATCGGCAATTGTGCCTCAAAATGATTATAGCTGCCTAATCCAAGCATAGCGGCTACTGCGTCAAAAACCCTGCCTAAGCTTGAGGTCTCAATGGTGTTAATGCGTTTTTCGAGCTGCTCCAACATGATTTTCAAATTTCGATTTTCAATTTTCAATTTTTTTTCTGCATCGGCTTCAATTCCTTCGAGCAGCCAGTTGAAATCATTCAGTTCAAACTCACTGCCATAAGTTTTCTTCAAAAGCCCAAGGATGGGTCTTATTGCCTCCTTACTTGCCTTATCTGCACCGGGGAGTTGATAATACGACAAGTGTCCGAATCGCTTAAATTTGTCCAGCGAGGCAATCAAACATTCGCAGCCCCAGATAGCCCCATCTATCCCATAACCAGTCCCGTCACAGGCAATACCAATAACAGGACCATCGTGCCCATGTTCAGCCAAAACAGATGCGATGTGTGCCCAGTGATGCTGAACCTGGATGATTTTAATCTGTGGCACGGCCATCTTGGCCGTGTCTTCACGGGCTGGAAGCCCGTGCCACATTTGAGCATATTGCGTAGATAAATATCCAGGATGAAGGTCACAAACAACAATCTTTGGCCGGACCTCAAACAGATTTCGTAAATGCTCGATTGAGCTGATATAGTGATGATAGACTTGGGCATCTTCGAGGTCGCCTATATGCTCGCTGCAGATAAGCTGATTTCTTTTTGCAAAGCAGAATGTATTTTTCAAATCTGCGCCTGCGGCGAATATATCCTGCCGGAAAGTTTCCTCCATAAAAGTCGGAGTCGGAACATATCCCCTTGCCCGCCGCAAAAGCACCGGCTCTTCCGCAATAAAATACACAATTGAATCATCGGCCTGCCGGTAAATGTCTCTGTCGTGCATTAAGAAGGCGTCAGCGATGCCGCCAAGTTTTTCCAGCGCAATTTCGTTTTTACAAATCAACGGCTCATCGGCGATATTGCCGCTCGTCATCACGAGGATTTTGAGTCCCTGGGCAAACAATAGATGATGCAGCGGCGCATAGCATAGCATAAAACCGAAGGTATTGACACCGGAGGCAACCGATGGGGCTATCATAGTGTTTTGCTTTTTGGGCAACAGGACAATCGGGCTCTGGGGGCTTTTCAAGACCTGCTCAGCCGATTCGCTGACGATTGTGTATTCTTTCATTTTCTCGATTGAATCAGCCATCATCGCAAAGGGCTTGTGGTCCCGGCGTTTTCGTTCTCGCAAGCGTTTTACCGTCTGGTCATTGAGCGCATCGACAGCAAGGTGAAATCCGCCGATGCCTTTTATCGCTACAATCCTTCCCGCTAAAAGCAATCTTGCGGTCTGAGCAATCACTTCTTCGGTTTGTGTTTGAATTGTTTTACCTTTGTTGTCGGTCAGCCAGATTTTCGGGCCGCAGGCGGGGCAGGCGACCGGCTGGGCGTGGAACCGCCGGTCGGTAGCGTCGCTGTATTGGGCGGCGCATTTATCGCACATCGCAAAGGCCGACATTGTGGTGTTGGGTCGGTCGTAGGGAATGGTTTTGACTATTGAATAACGCGGGCCGCAGTTGGTGCAGTTTATGAATGGATAATGGTAGCGAAAATCCTTTTTATCGGCCATCTCCACAAGGCAGTCCTTGCAGACGGCTATGTCTGCCGTTACCTGCGATAAAGCCGTTCCCTGTGAATCGCTCGTCTGGATGACGAACTCTTTTTCCCTCTCTATTGTAGGTATTTCGGTTATTGTGCAAGACTTTATGTGGGCTAAGGGGGGTTTGTCAGTTGTCTGAAGGCAGGATAGGAATTGTGTGATTTTTGCCTCGTCGCCCTGAAGCTCGATTGTTACGCCCTTTGTATCGTTATAAACAAGGCCGGACAGGCCCAGCGAGCGAGCTATTCTATACGCTGCCGGGCGGAAGCCAACACCCTGCACACGACCGGTTATAAATATTCTTTGCCTTTTAATCAAAACCTTGCTCTTTGTCTTTTTATAGTCTTTATACGGATGTTCACCCCAGCGGTTCAGAGGGGCATTGTAATTGGGCGACACAAAAAAGACAATCGACCATTTCCTGACCGCGCCGGCGTCCCGCTCATACAGCGTGGAAAATTTGTTTGCAAGCGTCGGGCTTTTTATGTTAATATCTTGTGTGGTAGATAAAGGGTCAGAGACCCCACGTAAAACCCGCCACAGGCGGACAGGCGTGGGGCTAAATAAGAGAAAACCCTAAATCTGGGGCCATAGCTCAGATGGGAGAGCGCTTGCATGGCATGCAAGAGGTCGTGGGTTCGAATCCCATTGGCTCCACTTGTTCGCCCGTGGCGAATTCGAATCCGCCTTCGGTGGACAAGTCCCATTGGCTCCACTCGAATCTAAGTTCAGCGTATAGGAATTTGTATTGGGTAGTTTTTTGCCTAAATGGCAGCATCGAATGG
>CAZKOQ010000205.1:0-6346 GCA_964554425.1 uncultured Pirellulales bacterium
GATTGAAGGTGAGGGCAAAAATGAGCATTAGAATTTTGTTGGCCGATGACCACGGAATCGTCCGTGAGGGTCTGCGTTTTCTCCTTGCCAAAGACCCCCAAATCGAGGTAGTCGGTGAGGCCGAAGACGGACAAAAGGCAATTGAGCTTGTCCGTCGGCTTTCCCCAGACGTTATCGTTATGGACATATCTATGCCGAATCTGAATGGAGTAGATGCCACACGTCAAATAATCAATGAATTCCCTAAAGTAAAAGTAGTTGCCTTGTCGATGCACTCTGACAGGACGTTTGTGGTTAGTATGTTCAAAGCCGGTGCATCGGGCTATGTTTTGAAAGAATGCCTGTCCGATGAGCTGGTCGAAGCAGTGCAAACCGTATATGGGGGCGAATGGTATATCAGCCGCAAAATTACCGGCTTAGTAATGGGCGATTATGTCCATCGCCTGCTGGAAACATCTGATTTACCGTCTGAAACGCTTTCAGATAGAGAGAGGCAGGTGCTTCAGCTTATAGCCGAAGGTAAGAACACAAAGCAGATTGCCGGCCGCCTTAGCGTAACTGCCAAAGCTATTGAGGCCAACCGCCGCAAAGCTATGGAAAAACTCGGCGTCCAGAGCGTAGCTGAGCTTGTTGTTAAGAGTATTCAATTGGGTCTTATTTCAATCCAGCGTTGAGCGAACTGTCCTGACCTATCGCCAGTCGCTGGTATGATGAACTTTTCCAAATTGGGGGTTTTGCTGTTTTGGGGGTAAGTAGTGTTCTGTCGCAGGTTATTTGAGGGGTTGTCATGCTGAGCCAAAGGCGAAGCATCTGGCCTTAGTAAGTGAGATTCTTCCCCTTCGACTGCGCTCAGGGCTAAAGGCTATTTTCGCTCAGAATGACATCCATCATTTGTCCTGCGACAGAGCAGTAGTAGCGTCTTATCGGTCCTATAATCGCTTTTTGCCGGTCCTATAATAGGGTTTGCGAAGCTCAAATTTAGGAAAACGCCATTTTGTTTTTCTTTGAAGCGGCCGATAAAAATGTTGATTAAACTGGTAGCAGACACCGTTGAGATTTCTTTAGGGGCAGGTGGAGAGGTGGGAAAAGTTATATATTTGGTTACAAGATATAACTGGGGGGCGCCAATCCGCTAATTCCGGCGGATTGGTAGGACTGCCTCGCCGAGGTCAGTTTTAAGGCATTAAAGTGCCGGTAGTTCGCCAACCCTGGCGTGCAAGGTCGCTAAGGATTTGGCTGCCCCCTTTTTTGGCTTATGCTGTTACACCATATTCTGTTCTTGCACGGTTGGTTTAGGTTTGCTTTTGTCGGATTTTACCTTCTGTCCCCGCCAGAAGCCGTTTTATATTTTCACGATGCCGGATAATCACCATTACCGGTATCGCAATTGCCGCCGGCAATAGCGCCCACAAATTTGAAAACTCCCAGCCCGGAACCACCGCTATCAATACAACCAGCGCAACAGGGAATACAATAGAAGCTATTATCGAGGCCAGTGAAACATATCTCCAAACAGCCGCAACTGCCCCCCATACCACGACAGCAACAAGTGCACAGACCGTATAGTAAGGCCAAAGCCCCAGCGCCACGCCAAAGCTTGTCGCCACACCTTTACCTCCTTTGAACTTCAGATACACAGGAAATATGTGGCCTAAGATAGCGGCGCATCCAACCGCCAGCCAGAGCCACAGTGTCACTGCTTTTTGAGAGTGTGCTTGAGTAGTTTTGATAAGAAACATTGTCGCCGCCATTGGGACAAGGCCTTTAAGCATATCAAGGATAAAGCATACGTAGGCCCACTTTCTGCCCAGAGCCCGGCCTACGTTTGTTGCCCCGATATTGCCTGACCCTATCGAGCGGAGGTCCTTGCCGTGCGCCTTGGCGATAAGCACCCCGAACG
The DNA here is from genome assembly GCA_964554425.1 of uncultured Pirellulales bacterium. Lineage (GTDB taxonomy): Bacteria > Planctomycetota > Phycisphaerae > Sedimentisphaerales > Anaerobacaceae > CAYWXK01. The sequence continues at coordinate 1,901 of CAZKOQ010000205.1, forward strand.
GTATTGAGCCGAGCAGATACGCTCCGATAATTGTAAGAACCAAAGTGGCGTTCATTGTTTGGCGTCTTTCCTTTGCAATATGGATTCATAAAGAAAAACAAATTCTCCGGCAACCCGGTCAATAGAAACTTTTTCTTTGAGGTTATCCGCAGTAATCGCCTCCGATGCTTTTTGAATATTTTTTCTATCTGAGAAATATCTGATAGCTTCCGCTAAGGACTGGCTATCCTCAGGTCTGTCAATGACCTTGCCGTGGCGGCCGTTGACGAACAGGTCCGTTGCCCCGTTAAATCTGGTCGTTATCACCGGTTTGCCCGCTGCTATCGCTTCTAAGATAAATCTGCTCGATGGGTCATAAAAAGTCGGCAGCACCACTACATCTATTATTGATAGCGCGTCCTGAATGCGACCGAGAGGCCCCAGGAAAACAATTTTCTTATCAATACCAAAGCTCTTCGCTATTTGCCGGTATTTATTTGCCCTGTCCCTGCCGGCTACAATCAAATAGGCATCTTCACAAATTCTCTGCTGCACCGCCAACTGCATTGCTTTTATCAGAACAGATAATCCCTTTAATCTGAAATTGTTGGCTGCAAATAGAAAGAAGATACCATTGCCGACTTCTTTAAGACCTAACTGTCTGGCTATTTGTTCACGCAGCTTATCGGCATATTCTCTCTCGATTCGCTTGTCCGTTTTCACGCCGTTATTTATGACCACGATACGCTCATCTTTGACGGCGTAGTGTCGCTTAAACTGCTCGGCTACATATCTTGACATCGCGGCAATTATTGGCCCATCTTGTTTTTTGCACAATCTGTGCTCCGCCCATTGAAGCATAGTGCGGCGTAGATTGGTAAATGCAGTCAGCTTCTTATAAGCTTCTACAAACCGGTTTTGGTAGCTGGCGGCGTTACGCAAAATTGATTCGATATATGTCCCGCCTCGCGGCTGATAAACGTCCGCAAACTCAAATGGCAAAACGCTGTGCACTATATCGTAATTATTTTTAGATATGTATTCCCGCAGTGCCTTTGCGAAGCTAAAGTAGCACGCTCGCTTGCCGGGTCTATCCTGACACAGAGTCAGTATATTTTTGCTTTTTGGCTCACCCTTAGCAGCAAGAATGTCAACCTCAAGCCCTGCTGCCCCCAATGCTCCCGCCAATTCAAATACCGACCGCTCGGCTCCGCCGAGCGATGCATCCGCCCGTTCTATTATAAGTGCAATCTTCCTTTTCATCCCAAAATTATAACCGGCATACCTATTTTGTAAAAGGCACAGCTCTGCCGTGCTTTATGTTGTGCCGTGCCATCGACTTTGTTTTTTTCATAATTTTACGAATGAACGCCTTGTTGTTTGCCGTTAATTTCTTCTGGCTGAAGTATTGCAGATAGAAACGCAGCCGGTCCGTCCTCGAAAAGTGTTTGCCCGGCGCCGAATAGTGTAGTTGTGCAATATCCTTCACACGGAATCGTTCGCGGAACAGCATCGGCTTAAATGCCCGCGCCAAATCTATCAAATAGAAACTGCCGTTACTGCCGCAATAAATGTGTGAAAAGTAAAGGTCTCGGTGCCGGTATTGTGTTTGGTGGAACCTCTTTATAAATGATGCCAATCGAGCAATAAAATCCCTCCTTAATCTCAAATTGTCTCTCGTAGCTGCTCCTTCAAAGTAGGGGGGTAATCTTCGTTCCAGCGCCTCCGCATTCGGGATTTTTTCTGTCGCTATAAAACTCCTTTTTTCAAAAAGCAAACCCCATTGTTCGCCATAGCAGATAATTTTTGGGGTCTTAATGCCCTCTGCTGCCAATTCTCTCGTTGCTTCAACCTCAAAACCGCTGTAACTATTTCGCTTCCTGTGGGACAGCCAATTTTTAACTTGTGCTGTGATTGGCGGCCTATCATAACGCTTCAGAAAAAATGTATTTGAGGGTTTATCTATCTCAAACTGCAATCGGCTGCGAAACGGCGCAAGATTGTCCTTCGATAGATTTTTACCTGCATTAAAAGAAAATACAGCATCAATGGATGTCAAACTCAATTTGCACAGTGCCTTCTCATAAACGGCGTCCACAAAAAATAATTTTGTGATTTCGATGAATTCTTGCTTGGCTGCATTTTGTTGGTTCTGTGCCATTGAGAGCTGGTTAATAATAAAAAGACAGTGGTCAGGTATAGATATTCACGAATCGTTCAAAAAATAGTCGGAAATAACGCCCATGAACGGATTATATTTGACCGCGTAGTGAGATAGTCCTTTTTCACAGAAATGTTCTGAGTAATCATTATCCATTTCTTGCAAATGTGGAGATAGTTGATTCCATTGTTCCTCATCCAAATCTAATATTTCTTTGACCTTTTCCATATAGAATTTTGCAACGGGTAGGTCGGAGTATGCGTTAACAAACCATGGCATAATTCGCCCGACTTTTCCCAGCAGCAGGTTGTGGTCACGACTAAAGCGCAGGCACGACTCGTCAGTAAAGTTTTTCAGTGACTTCATCTTTTCAAAGTCGATGTTGCCGCTGGCCTGGCTAATTTCGTAGGCCTTTGTGCCTGGGAAGGGGAAATAATATGTCCAGCGGAATCGTCCGGGTTTTGCTTTGGCCATAAGCTTAATTGTCTGAAATAGGTCTTCAGTGGTTTCGTCGGGAAGACCAATCATTATAAAAACAGAACTATGCATCCCACAATTGTGAACAGTCTGAATCGCCTCGATGATGCTCTCATTGCTCATATGACGGTTCAGAATCTTGTTTCGGATTCTCGGACTTCCGGATTCCACGCCAAATTTAACAATTTTACAGTTGGCCTCGGCTAAGTCCCGGGCACATTCTTCGCCGAAAAAGGCCACGTGTGCATTAACGACAGAAGGGATGTTGCAGACCTTCTTGTAAGCTTGGCAAAATGCTTTAACATAACATTTATCCAGCGTGAATAGGTCATCATCAAATATAAATGTTCGGATATTCTGGTAGTTCTTCAACAGATACTGTATTTCCTGGATCATCTGCTCAATGCTGAATCGCCGTATATACCCAAGCTGACCAATGGTGCATTGGAGGTCTTTGGTATATGCCTTGACCATCGCGTGGTTAAAGCAATACGTGCAGGAAAATGGGCATCCTCGTGAACTCATCAGCCCTACCCAACCCTGTTTGGCGTTGACTAATCTTTGGAAATCCATACTTTGATAATCTTTGGTAGGCAATTTGGCCAAATCTGGTAGAGGGCGGACAGGATTTATCTTGATTTTGCCGTTGTGCATAAAGGCAAGATTGCGTATGTTTTCCACGTTTTGGTTATATTTCATCTTTTCAACAAATTCGAGAAAAGCTTCTTCGCACTCGCCCCGGAAAACGTAATTAAAAAGGCCGGTCTTTAGAATTTCCTCCGTTCCAGCCAGAGTGTGGACTCCGCCTATAACCAGAGGGAAGGAGAATTTCTCCCGTGCCCATGAAGCAAGCGTTTGTGTATAAGGCCACTGGTTTGTTACTACGGAAAAAGCAAGTATGTCGGGATTCTCTTGGCCTATACGGGCGATAAATTCGGCTTCACTTGGCAATGGTTCAATATCTTCGCAGAGCTGCCAGTATGCTACCTTATGCCCAGCTTCTTTTAGAACCGCCGATATATGAGCCACTCCATAATTGAAACCTAATTGTGATCCTGCTGATGGATATATAAAGAATATTTTCATAACATTCTGCTATGTGTCATTGACGCATTGGTTTTCAAGTGCAAATTATTTCTTTACCGGTTCCTTGTCCAAATTAATAACGGATCGAACTGATGCTATATGGTTGTATTTAGTTTGTTGTTCGGTGATGGCTATAGAGGCACGTTCTTGTATCACTCTCAGCACCGCCTCATCTATGTCAATGTTTTGTGGGTCGGTCAACGTATTAACGTGCACAATTTTGCGCCGGCAATTTCCACACGCCGCCCAGCGGTGGATGAAGTTGATATTGTTCGTTCCGGCAAAAACTGTGACAGTGGCAGTGCCAGTAGCAGCGGCGATGTGTTGGCATGCAGAATCATAGCCGATGAATTCGTCGCTTTCTGTGATAAGGGCTGCCATTTCGCCGATGTCACACTGAACGGTTACCAGACCGTGCGACAGATTAAGGGGAGCGGAATTACCGAAACTTATATCAATAGTTTTGAATCCCTCGTTTCGAATGGCGGTCGCTAATTGTGCGCAGCGCAAAGTTTCATCTTGGCCAAATCCTTTGTCGAGAATAATGATGCTGTGCGGGTTTCGCAGGATTTCTCGCAATAAATTCCTCTCAAATTCTACTCCTACCCTTTTACGCGGATTTTCTCCGACGCCGAAGTTTATCGCAATAATGCTCTTGCAACCACTGTTGCGTAAAGAGTCGGTCTTCTTTCCGGCCTTGGTCAGGATAGATGGAGGTATCCAAACAGTGGGATAACAGAAAT
>CAZKOQ010000206.1:0-6242 GCA_964554425.1 uncultured Pirellulales bacterium
ATCAAGGCACACATTTGCAGGAAAGACTTGAGTCGATTGAGGACCTCGTTGCCGATGCGGTGGAAAAACGCCTCGTTGCCGACGTGCCGGTAGGCAGCTTCCTTTCCGGCGGCGTCGATTCGTCTTTGATTTCAGCCATTATTAGCAAAAAACACAAAGACTTTGACACATTTTCGATCGGCTTTAAGGACAAATCTTACGATGAGCTAAAATACTCGAAGCTGGCATCAGAGCACATCCTTACCAACCACCATTACGATTATATGGAGGTGGACGAAGGCATCATCAAATTCGTAATAGAAAATATGGACGAGCCCTTCGGTGATGCCTCTGTGTTTCCGACGTATCTGTTGTCTAAAATAACTCGCCGCAATGTTACCGTCGCACTCTCCGGCGATGCCGGCGACGAAGTCTTTGCCGGCTACGACACTTATAAGGCATACAAAATCGCACAATATCTGCCTAAAAGCGCGGTAACATTGTCAAAGTATCTGGTAAACCTGCTGCCTCCCTCCGACAAAAAAGTGACCTTGGCTTTCAAAATGCAAAGATTCGCGCGAGATTTCGGCGCTGATATAGATAAAAGACACCTGAGCTGGATGGCGACCTTCGATGCCCCCCAGAGGCAGAAGCTCTTGAACAACGGCTTTATAAGTGGCAATGCTCTTATTGGTTGTAGCCCTGGAAACGACCTTCTTTCATTGCAGCTAAACGACATCCACAATTACCTTCCGGAGGATATCCTGAAAAAAGTTGATTTTGCCTCAATGTTAAATTCACTGGAGGTGAGGGTGCCTTATCTTGACTATCGCTTAGTGCCGCTGGTGCTGTCGCTGCCGGAAGAATACAAAATCAGATGTCTCAGAACAAAGTGGCTCTTGAAAAAGATAGCATCCAAGCAGTTGCCTAAAGAAATAGTGCACAGGCCCAAACGCGGCTTTACCGTCCCGATTTCAAGGTGGATACGAGAAAGCGAATTTATCCGGGAGTTTCTAACCAGCCGAACCTATTACGAGCATAACTTGCTAAACTATGATTACATTCGGGAATTATTTAATGCTCATATTGCCCGAAAGCAGGATAACGCAAGGCAGCTATGGCTTGTCTTCGTCTTTAATTACTGGCTCACGAACAATATTGCTAAAGGGTGGACTAGATAGCGGTGTCCGCAATAGATACAAAAGTGCCTGTCCGCGTGTGCTTTGTTGCACCTAAGGCGTATCCATTATTCAAGCCCCAAATTAAAGCGGTAGTCGGAGGCGCGGAGGTGGACCTGTATTTTCTCGCCACGGAACTGGCAAAGGATAAAGATTTCACTGTAAGCTTTCTTGTTGCCGACTATGGCCAGCCGGAAACCGAAACCATCGAAGGCGTCAGAATTATTAAGACGCTCGATTTCAAAGAAAGCTCGTTAGCCGGAGCTATTAAAGTCTGGAAAGGCCTTCGCAAAGCGGATGCACAAATATATGTCCAGGAAGCCGCATCCTGGGGCACATTTCTCGTTGCCCTGTTTTGCAGATTGCATAAGAGAATCTTCATTTACCGCACTGCCAGCGAACAGGAGTGTGACGGCACATATCTTAAACAGCATTATTTTGCCGGCAGAGCGTTTCGCTGGTCGTTGCGCAATGCAGCGAAAAGCGTGGTCCAAAATGAAATTGACAAAGAGAATATCCAAAGAACTATCGGCGTTTATTCAACAGTTTTACCAAATGCACATCGCTTACCTGTGTTACGCGAAGTTCAAAGAGACACAATACTGTGGGTCGGCAGAAGCGCACAGCTTAAAAGGCCGGAACTTTTTATGCAACTCGCTGAAAAGATACCCAATGAGAGTTTTACGATGATTTGTCAGCGGGCGACCGGCGACGAAAAATATGAGGAGCTATTGGCTCGTGCTTTGAATGTCAAAAACCTGCAATTTATTAAGCAGGTTCCATTCTGCGAGATTGACAGCTACTATCGGCGAGCGAAGGTATTTGTCAGCACCAGCGAGTCGGAAGGGTTCCCGAATACTTTCATTGAAGCGTGCAATTATGCCGTGCCGATATTGTCGCTTAAGGTTGACCCCGATGGCTTTATAAACAGATACAATTGTGGCATAACTTGCGATAACGACTGGCAACGATTGGTTGATTCGCTAAAGACTATGCTTCAAGAACAGCGTTACCTGGAACTCGGTAGGAATGCAAGAAAGTATGTCGAAGAGCACCACGACCTTACAAAAATTATCCGTGAATATAAGACCGTCTTTATGCAATTAGCAGAATCGCTTAAGTGAGCGAACATTGTGTGTGGTTTTAATAAGCCGGTGACGGCTACGTATTTTGTCAGAGGATGAGATGTCCATAAAAGTCCTACATATAATAGGCAGCTTGGGTTGTGGCGGGGCACAAATTGCCTTAAAACACCTCATCGAGAATATGGACTCTAAAGAGGTCGAGGCGTTTGTATATCCCCTCAGGTCCAATGAAATACTCATACCGATAAATGGGAATATAATAAAGTACCCATACCACAATTATGACCCTCGTAAGTTCCTTGCGATTTTAAGGTTGTGCAAAAAATACAATATAGACATCCTGGAGGCCCACCTAACCAAGCCGATTATGGGCTGCTTATTTGCAAGCTTCTTGCGAAAATGCAAGGTGGTTGTTCACGAGCATGGCCCTGTTTTTGAAAAAGGGCTTCAGTACTCTTTTTATAGGTTCGTGCTGAAAGTTCTTTGGCACAGGGCGGCGGTTTTCGTTACAGTGTCCCATTATATGGCTGATTACCTTGCCCACAGGATTGGAATCTCGCGCAGTCGAATAAAAGTAATCCCCAATGCTATTGATTTTGATGTCTTTGACCCGCAGCGAATATCCAGAACAGAAGCAAGACAGAAGTTGGGAATTTCCGACAGGGATATTGTCTTAGGATTTGTCGGACGTCTCGATCGTATAAAAGGGGCGGATTTGCTAATCAAGGCGATGCCTTTACTGTTGCAGCAGTCGCGACACTACCTTTTGCTGCTTGCAGGCGAAGGACGCGAACGCAAATCTCTGGAAATGTTGGCGCAACAGTTACGCGTTGATGACCGGGTTAGATTCCTCGGCTTTTGCGACAATGTTCCCGATGTTATAGCCGCTTTCGACATCGGCCTCGTGCCCTCACGTCAGGAATCGTTCGGGATAGCTTGTCTGGAACTTATGAGAATGAAAATCCCCGTTATCTCTTCCGGCGCCGGTGGAATGGCTGAATACGTCATTAACGAGCAGACGGGTTTGATATTGAAAGAGAACGGCCTTGAAGAAATCTACCGGTGTGTCCGGCTGCTATCTGAGAATCGGCAGCTCCGCGAACGTCTGGTTGACGCCGCCTATAAGCTCTGTGAGAAATTTAGCGTTGAAGAATATATCAAATCTTATCGGCAGATGTATGATGAAATATTGAACCAACAGGATAGATAAAAAGATTTTCTCCGGCAAGAATTTGTTTTTACAAGTAACAATGGCAACAAAAGAGATAAAATTCAACATAAAGGCACATAATAAGGTTGCCGGTAGGTATGAAAAACACCACGGCGAGATATTCAATGAGATTGAACAGAATCGTATCCGCAATGTCCTCGTGCAGGTTATAAAAGCCGTCAAGAGCGGCGAAAAGAATCTAAAGGCCCTCGATGTAGGTTGTGGCTCAGGCAACCTAACACGACACTTGATTGACTTAGGCGTTTACACTGTCTCGGCAGATGTTTCAGAAATATTTCTCAAGCAGGTTGAACAAAGATTTTCAAGCACACATCTTTCTAAAACGCTTAAAATCAATGGCCAGGATTTGGAAAACATAGAGGATTATACATTTGACATAGCGGCAGCATATTCTGTTTTGCACCATGTTCCGGATTATTTATATCTGATAAAGGAAATGTGCAGGGTATTAAAGAAAGGAGGCGTCATCTACCTTGACCACGAGGCAAACGAAACATATTATCATAAAACTAAGGAGTATATTGAATTTCTTAAAAGGGCAACACCCAAAAGCGTCATTCTCAAAAAATACCTGCGACTACTGGTGGATTTTGACTTTTATGTCAATTTCATCAAGAAGCGAATAAACCCGAGATATAAATTCGAAGGCGATATTCATGTTTGGCTGGATGACCACATAGAATGGGACAAAATCGAGCAGTTATTGACTTTAGAGGGATTTGAAATCATTCTTAGAGAAGATTACTTGCTTTACAAAAACTCTTACTGTAAAGACATATATGAGCAGTATAAGTCCAGATGCAGCGACACGACGATGTTAATAGCAAGAAAAAATTAAGTAGGGGCGACAACTATTTTCTAACGGCTGTGGGTCGAGGAGACAAGGCGTGGCAAATGAAATAAAAGATTTCTTTGACAGAGCAGCGATTGGCAGAGACATAAAATTCGCAATGGACCCTATCCTGGAATATGAGCAGACAGTTCGCTCGCGAACGGTCATATCTATGCTCGATGCAAAGCCCGATGAGCTTATTCTTGACGTGGGTTGCGGAACAGGAAGAGACCTAATTGAACTTGTCAAAATTGGTTGCAAATGCATAGGCATCGACTTCTCCGGCAAAATGATAGAAGAATCCAAAAAAGAATTGTCGAAAAACAGCATAACAGCAGTTGAATTGGAAACAGGAGATGCCACAAATCTTAGGTTTCCAGATAAGATGTTTGATAAAGTGTTTGCCAGCGAAGTCCTTGAGCACATCCCCGATTACAAACGGGCTATTTCTGAAATGGCAAGGGTTCTGAAGCCCTCCGGCTGCTTGGTTATTACTACGCCAAATAGACGAAGCATTTATGGTTTTGACCGTTACGTAATTCGCGAAAAACTTCTCAGAAGGAAATGGCCCCATCCTTATGATTCCTGGAAGACATTCGATGAGCTGGCATCTGCCCTCAACAGTAATGGATTCACAGTAACAAGTTTTTCAGGAGGTTGTTACATACCAGGTTCCCTTGTGCCTCGCTGCATTCCTAAAATTGCCAAAAAGCTCCTTGTAACTATTGCCAGAACTCTCGAAGGTCTGCTGAGTAAAATGTTCCCCAAAAACGGTTACATACTGGCTATAAAAGCGGTGAAAATAAGAGCATAGATAGGGGGGCTTATGCAAATCATAGTTTTAATAATTTTTTCAGCTTCACTCTAAAATAAACTTCAATCACGCCGGCCCAGCAGAAATACGCAAATACCGTGGCAACAGCCGCACCGAGCAGACCCATTACAGGCACGAGAGCCAAATCCAAAGCCAGGTTCAGCACCGCCTGAAGCAAGCTGACGGTTTGCGTGAACTTATATTTCTTGAGCGCATTGAGGACCGGATAGTAAAAAATAGTATAGAACAACGCCACCGAACCAACCAGTAAAACCCTTAAAATCGTGGCCGACTTCTGGTAGGCGTTGCCGTAAAAGAGCTTCAAAATTGTCGGAGCAAGAATAAATACTAATGCAATCCCGAAAAGGCAAACAAGAAATACTTTAGGCCTTTTGTTAGATAAATAATTCCTCATTCTGGCACTATCTTCCGCGCGCTCACTGACGAAGGGGAGAAAATAAGCGTTCACAACAAAGGCCAGTGCAGATATACCTTTGAATATTTGATATCCGAGATTATATTCGCCAATGTCGCCCATCGAGACAAAATATCTTAAGACGATATTATCGCCCCAGTTTACCAGATATGTTGCCGTTGACCCAAGCATTACCCACTTGGTAAAATCAAACATATACGCGAAGTGCCTCCAGACAAAATTAAAAGGCAGCAGGTGCTTAAAATCCACGGCCGCCAGCGACAGAATTGCAACAAGAAATCCCGATACGAAATAGACAGAAAGCATCGTTCTTATGTTAATGTTGCCCGTCAGACACAGAACCAAGACTATGGCCAGGGCTAAGCTGCCGAAAACTACCTCTGCCAAAGAGCTTTTGACTCTCTGGCCAAGGGCCATAAACAAATTGCTAAAAAATGTTTTCAAGGCAATCCCAATAAAGGCCAGCGACACGAATGTTAAATCCCCCTGCGAAATTCCCGCAAAAGCTGCGATGTTTTTGCCGAATATCAGATTTAAGAATAAAAAGGCAATTATGCTGAAAGTAAGAAACACACACTGGACTGAAAAAGACATATTTATCTTGCCTGTCTTCCCTCGTTCCTCGCTCGCGTGAACAATAAATGGCGCCTGAGAAGAAGCAATCAGGACAGAGGCAAAAAAGAAGAC
>CAZKOQ010000207.1:0-6233 GCA_964554425.1 uncultured Pirellulales bacterium
AGTTTGTTTAGGTCATTGTGGGCAGCAAAAATTATCAGTGCCAGAACAGACAAGGCCCAGGAGACTAACAGAATCGCACGTCTGCCCCATAGACTTGTGAATATTATTAGAGTCGTCATATTGTTACTATCCTTTCACTTATCCTGGCAGACGAGTTAAAGGAACTTGTCAAAGATAGTTGTGCTCCTCCTCAAGGCAATAATCGGTGTAGCAGCGAGTTTCCTAAAGACCCGCTGGGAGCGCAAACAACCTCTAAGCAGTTATTGTCCGCGAAGCTGAATAATTATTATAGCAATTTTTGCAATAAAATCCAGAAAAATTCATCTAAGATGGCAAATTTTTGGCTGGCTGGGGCTTTCCACAGTGGGATACCCCACGTGGTATCCTATTTTCGCTATGGGCCCTGGACTTCATAGGCCAGGTCGTATAGCTCAACAAACGGCACTACCGTGTATTGGTCGGTTATATAAAAGCCCTTATGGATATTGAGGAATTGGGTGTGGCTGTCGAGGAAGACCATATTATGGTGGTCGGTTTTTCTGTGCCATTCTGCTTGCTCTTTAACGTCTGCGGCCAATTGGCGTTCCGGCCACCACTGGTTAATCCAGCCGAAGTCACCGATAAGCAGGAGGCGCGAGGAATTGCCCACCTGATTGCGGTTTAGGCCATTTAGGAGGCGTTTGCTGATTTCTTCATCGAGAGGTTTCGTCTTATTGCTGAAGGCCCAGTATTTATTCTCACCGATTAAGAAGAGGTTAGTCTGATAGCTGGTTCCAAAGTATTGATAGGCCTTTTCCTGGAGGGGCCGGCGTGGGATTCCGCCCTTATCAGAAGGGCAGTAAAAGACCTTCGCTTCGTTCTCGGTTTGTAAATCGGATGCAAGGTTTAAGTACCTATTAAGAGGACGCGGGGGTTCATTTTGCATTCCTTTCCAGCCGCCGTAGTTGAGGTTTGCGTTTACGGCCTGGTAGAAGTAGCCATCATTGTCATCGAGATACATATTCCACGCGAGGGCGAGTTGTTTTAGATTGGCCTGGCAGCGAGTGCGTTTGGCAAGCTCCTTGGCTAAGCGTAGGGCCGGCAGCAGGACGGCGAAAAGCAGGGTGATAATGGCGATGACTACAAGGAGTTCTATGAGGGTAAAGCCAGGAGAATTTGGAATTTTGAATCCGCCAAACGGATGGTGGACAAGTTTAGAATGTCGAATTCTGAAATTCGGACATTCAATGTGGCTCGGCCATCTTGGCCGAGGATTCACGGGCTGGAAGCCCGTGCCACGCAGGGTGATACTTATTTGTCTCATACGATTACTGTTCCCATGGCTACGATTATTATTGTACATTTTTGCTGTCAGGATTGCCAGCTTTTTCTGACGGTTTGTCGGAGGCAGTTAGCTCATAAAGCCGAGCTTTGACTTGGTCAATTAGTAACTGGTCACCGGCCGATTGGCTCCTTTGGGACAATTTTTCTATGGCTCGGCAGCTACGCTGGTAGGCTTCAAGAGCTTCCTGTTGGTTTCCGTCCTTAAGATAATGCTCAGCGACGATAAAATCGGCAAACCATGCGTATTCGCCTGAAATCGCTTGCACAAAACCGGTTTCCTTCTTAGCCAATGGCGCAGGGTCAAGTAGGAAAGCGGCTGCTTTTTGTTCTTTCGAGCCATCACTTAAAAAGAGCGCTATGTAACGTGCATCTTTGTTACGTCCATCACGCCAGGCCTGGAGAATGTAAGCAAAATACAACGGCTTTAGTTGTCGGAAGGAAACAAGGGTTTGGGCTGCTTCTGCGGACCACTGCTGGGCGATAGTGTCTGATTCTCGCCTCGTTTTCTTTGTGGTGATATACAAATCGAAGGTCACAAGCGAGAAGCCGAGGACGATTAGCATTAGCAATGCTACAACGGCGCTTGTGTAACGGTGGCGTGCGATAATTTTGCGAAGCAAATACATAGTGCTAATGGACCTGACGCGAATAGGCCGGCCCTGAAGCCAGTTTTCGATGTCACCGTTCAGGTCGGCGGTGGATTGGTATCGCTGGGCGGGGTCTTTTGCGAGAGCGGTGAGCAAAACGGCTTCGACATCAGCATCAAACTTACGAATAATTTTGCGAGGTCTGGTTGGCTCGGCCTTCTGGATGTTCTGGAGGACTTCCAATGTTGTGCCGGTAACGTCGTATGGGTATTGGCCGGTAAGAAGGTGGTAAAGTATGACGCCGAGGGAATAGACATCCGTTCGTATGTCGATGAGATTGGGGCGGCCTGCTGCCTGTTCGGGTGACATAGTTGACAGCGAACCTGCCCACTCGCCGGTCATCGTGACGACGGCTCTATCTTTATTGCGTTCACTTGAGCCGATTGCCTTTGCCAGGCCGAAGTCGAGGATGTGCGGCTCGCCGCGCTTGTCAACGAGGATATTGGCGAATTTGAGGTCGCGGTGGATGATTCCCTGCTGGTGGGCGTATGAGACGGCTGCACATATTTTTTGGAATAGCTGGATTCGCTGGCGAAGAGATAGATTCTGCGAGCGAACGTGGCGGTTGAGCGGCTGGCCTTCGATGTATTGCATAACAAAGAAGTATTGGCCGTGGATGATGCCGCTGTCGCGAATGCTGACGATGTTGGGGTGTTCGAGCGTAGCGATAAGCTCGGCCTCTCTTTCAAAGTAATAGCGTGCCCTTTCCGATGCCAGCAGTGTGGGCAGAAGGACTTTGATTGCTACGGTTGTTTTGGTGGCGATGTGAATGGCCTTATATACTGCTGCCTGGCCGCCTCTGGGAAGCTCTTCTACAATCTGGTAGCCTTCGATGAGCGATTCTACGGATTTCGGAAAAGCGGCTCTGGCGTAAGGAGATGCCGCGGCGTGTGCTATGGATTCCGTAGGGCGGTCGTCCTCGATTGCGGGTGCCTTTTCGGCAGATTTTATGTTTGAATGAGCAGATGTTACTTGCTTGCGGCAGGTTTCGCATTGTGTCAGGTGAAGTTCTATACCTTGCCGCTCATCAGGTGAGCACATTCCTGTTATGTAGCGTTCGATAAGTTGTAGATTGGGACAATTGCTCATAGATACTCAGGGCATATAGGTTCCCGATCGCACAAAACAGGTGTTTTCGAGACACTTTAGGTTCTGTGTTGCTATTTATTATTCATCAGGACAAAAACTGTGATATCGTCCTGTTGGGCCGCTGTCTGGCGGAAATCAGTTACGGCGTTTATGGTCAGTTCCATCAATCGTTTTGCCGAAAGAGCAAGTGATGGTCTAAGCACGCCTGCTAAGTGCTTGAGGCCGAACTGCTCTCCGCTCGGTGACTCTGCCTTGAGGATGCCATCGGTAAAGAGCACCAGCCCGGCTGCCTGAGGCAGTGTCTCGACTTTTTTGCGGAAGGCGGTATCAGGGGTGCCGAGCGGGGGAGTGTCCTGCAGTCCGAGAGCCGTTGCCGCCGAATGCGGTCGGATTATGAAGGGCTGGAGATGGCCGGCATTGACGTACTCGACAGTTTCTTTTGATGCGTCGAAGAGGCCGAGGAACAAGATTGCTGATGTTCCCTGTGGCAGATTTGTGGTGACGTGGGCATTGATGCAACCGGCGGCATCGGCGAGGTCGGTATAAAACGACATAGTGGTTCGCAGGATGGTCTTGATGTTGCATATAGCAATAGCGGCGGGCAAGCCGGTGGCGGTAACTTTGCCGACTGCAAATGCCAGGCGGCCATCTTTGAGAGGCCATACCTCGCAATAATCACCGCCGACCCAGGGAACGGGCTTATAGTAAATCGCTACATCGGCGGAGGAGAAATCCGCCACACTTCCGGCGGATAAATCCTGCGGAATGGCTGGCGCTAATTTAAGGTTTATTTGTTGGGCGAGGGACAGCTCGTGGTCGAGGATGCTTCTTTCTACCTTGGCTTGCATTAAGGTCAGTTGCTTCCGCGCAAGGATAATCTCTTTAGCCACGGCGCGTGTAAACTCAAAGGTTTCTTCGGGTGTGGTTTTGCCGTTGCCGTCAATGGGGATGTCGAGGTAAAGCAGGTCGGCTGATTCGGCGACATCACCCAGCGGTGCACATATTACGGCTCTGGGGGTGTGCTCATCGACAATCGTTGAGGTTATTTCCAAATCAGATGAATATATGCTTTTAGCCATTACTACGTCTGCTGTTACGCGGACCTTTTCCAGCACCTGGCGTGACATTCTAAAAGCAAGGGGGGATGGATAGACGGCAGATACGGCCTGGGCTGCGGTATCTTCGGGACTGTCGCCGAAGTGACAGGCAAGGATATTTGGAGATTTCGGCAGCGGCTCGGTCTTTTTGGGCACACGAATAACTACGGCGACCATTTTGGGTGAATGGGCCAATCGCCTGCATATCTCTGGATATAGTGCGGAGGGACTTGTCAGTTCTGATAGGCGGTCGATGATTTCGGTAAGAAGTTTGGAGGAGACCTGTGACAGGGATTGCTGCTGTTTTGCCTGTCCGTAGAAGACCTCTGTTTCAAAGTCGTCTATTATGATATTGGTGCCTGTCAGAATGAATTCATCGGGTTTGATTTGGTGTTCAAAGGACTGTGCCAATGATATTGAGAAGGAGCCAATAGCGATATGGTCGCCTGTAAAGACAGGCGAAGTTTCGATGCGTTTGGCGTTTACAAAGACACCGTTACTGCTGCCTAAGTCCTCGATAAGCCAGCGGCCGAAGGGGTCCTGAAAGATTCTGGCGTGTTCGCGTGAGACATCTCTACTTTCGATAACTACCTGGCATCGGGGGCTTCGTCCGATAAGCGTGCCTTGTGGATTTGGCTGGACCTGCCAGGTTTTTCCGCGTCCTGATATTGTTAGTGTTGCTGTTGTCATATCTAACTCCTCTATCTTGGCTACAGTGCTGTGAATAAACGCCTTCAAGTGGGCGTCCATTTTTTACCAAGCCGATAGATATTTTTGCCGCCTGGTATTATGCCATCTCAATGAATCACCGGGAGCGGATTCTCCATTCCCTGATTAGATATAACCCTACATTGAAAATGGCAGCAGTCAAGCAGAAAACGGTCGGTTTGATACAGCAGAGGAGCAGAATTACAAGTTAATAATACTAAAAATGCGTTTTTTTGTAACAAAATTGATTTTTCAAACGTCTAATCTGGTGAAGTTGAATTGTCATGATAAGACAAGGTCTGTTGGCGTTTAAGCAGTGAGCTGCAGCGTAAAGGTGTTTTTGCGCTAGATGTAGTTGTAGAAAATGTTTTTGCCGAAGACCTCTGATTGGGCGATGTAAGTGTTTTGTGGATAAGTAGTTGTAGTTTTTTACATAGATTTTACTTTCGTTTGAACGGAAAGTGCAGCAATATTTGTTGACATAAGGTCTTTAAGAGTATATATTTACGTTTTTTATGATAATATTGTTTTGGGGACGGCAAGACTGGGATGGACTTACGTAAGAACAGAAACAAAAAGAAGTTAGGTGAGCTACTTTGTGAGAAGTTGTATCTGGACCAGCCGAAGCTCGAGGTAGCGCTTGAAGAACAGCAGAAGGTTGAGCATAAGCGGCTGGGGCAGATTCTTTTGGAGCTTGGCTACATAACGCGAGACCACTTGAATGAAGCACTTGCGCTTCAAGCAGGGATAGAGAGGATTAGCTTGGAGGAAGTTACGATAGAGAGCGAGATTATAGGACTTGTGCCGGCGGAGATGGTCAGCAAATATAATATTTTGCCTTTGTGGTATGAGGATGGACGGCTGGCGGTGGCGACGACCGACCCGTTTCAATCGCAGGTTATAGAGGATTTGCGGCTGGTAACGGGGCTTTCGGTGCGGCGGTATTACGCGGACCCAGTGGAAATGGAAAATGCGATACGGAAGTTCTATGGCAGCAACGTGTCGCGAATGTTAGATGACCTTGTTCCGGCAGAACAGCGAGCGGTGGCGGAGATAGAGAACGGAGATTACTCGCCTGCCAAGCTCAGTGAGATGGCGAGGGAGCCATCGTTAGTCAATCTTGTAAATTTGGTAATTCTGGAGGCGATAGATGCTCGTGCGAGTGACATACACATTGAGCCATTTGAGCAGCATGTGAAGATAAAGTACAGGATTGACGGGATGCTGATGGAGAAGACGCCCTGCTCGAAGCGGCTTCAGGCGGCGATTATCTCGCGGGTCAAAATTATGGCGAATATGAATATTGCCGAGCGGTTTGTGCCGCAGGATGGGCATATCGAATTTGCCGGCAAAAACGGGAAGATTGATA
>CAZKOQ010000208.1:0-6192 GCA_964554425.1 uncultured Pirellulales bacterium
TTGAAAATCTCGAACTGTGGAAAGATACGATGGACCACGATGAATACGGCTGGGACTAAAACTTCAATAATCATCCGCCTTAACAACCTCGCGGATTGCTTCTCACGACACAACTAATAAATATGGCAAGAAAGCATCTAAGAGTCTCCAGAGCAATGCTATTCACGTGGTTTATGCTGGCCGGCTTTATATTCCTGCTCGCACCTCAAAGTTTAACAAACAAATTCCAGTTCGCCTTCGCACGCATCTTCCGCTGGCCTTTAAGCATAGGCAGAAACATCTCTCTTGCGGCACGCATACGACAGCCCCTCAAAGAACCTTTTGACCAAAAAGAGACCCAATATCGAAACTATATCGCTAACCTCGAAGCGCAGCTCGCACAAGAACACCGGAAGGTCGAGCAGCTTTCCGGTTTACGCACGCGCCGTCCGCTGGAAGGCGCAAAGCTGATGCTCGCTGACGTAATCACCGCCTCCATTGACCGCCTGCACAGCGAGATGACCATTAACCGCGGAGCAGAAGACGGCCTATCAAAAGGCCAGTTCGTCCTCGCCGATAACAGCATCATTGGAACTATATCCGAGACCTCCTCCCGCACCGCCCGCGTCAAATTGTTCACAGACCCAACATCGAAAATAGCAGTAACAGTAAAAATTGGAAAACTAAATGTAGAAAGGATAATGCAGGGCGCCGGCAACGATTCAGCCAGAATCCAATTACTTCAAACGGAACACAAGGTCAAAGCCGGCGAGATTATCTACGCCAGCAAAAACTCACAGGGCACGCTCGATGCTCCTATGATTATTGGCACTATCGCACAGTGTAAAAGAGATGATGAAAATCCTTCTCTGTGGGATATAACCGTCAAACCCGCCTGCGACTTACAAAAAATAACAACCATAACCGTAATTATAATGAATCCGCGGTAGTCCGCCAAAGGCGGATATAGTCGCTCGTCGAGTATCGAGTATCGAGGTTTATGTCCTTATGCGTTGGCTGCGTTTTGCAATCTTGATTGTCCTGGCTGCAGTGCTGCAGGAAAGTCTCTTCGCCGGCTTAAACACCAAGCCGGACCTATTGTTAATCCTCCTGGTGTTTTTCTCAATTTACTGCAATATTTCGGAGGCAATTATAACTTCCTTTATGATTGGCTTTGCAGCCGACCTTATCGGCCCGGCGATGGGCCCACAAATGATTAGCTTCGGCCTCTTTGGCGCCGCCCTGGCTTATGTGCACCGTCTCCTTGCCATAAGGTCAATGCCTCATCAGGCGCTTGCAATCTTTACTACCGCTCTTCTGGCAGGTGCTGCCTCATATATCCTCGCATTTCTGAAGGGCCAGCCATTTGTATCAAACACATACTCCGTCCTTCTGGGAATCTCCCTGTATTCAAGTCTTTTGGGGCCATTCTTGTTCTTGCCGATGGGCTGGTGGATGCATATAAAAACAAGTCGTCTTCGACACAGACTTAGTTAACTCCCAGCCCGCCGTGCAGTCGTGGAGGGGGCGACAAGATTAAACCTTCAAAAATCAAAGAACAATATGTAAAATTAAGAAACTTATTGCCGCAAAGCGGCAATTCCACAATTTTGATTTTTTATTTTTAATTTTTGCATTCTTTCATCAAGTATGTACGATAAGCGAATCAGAATCTTTATAATCGCTGCCGCGATACTCCTGCTGGCGTGCATCCTGCGACTGATACAAATGCAGCTTATGGACCACTCCTCTGTCCAGGACGAAATCGCAGAACTAAAACGCCTCAGAGGCATGTCCCGACAGCTAAAAACCATCAGAGGCAGGATTCTCGACCGAAAAGGCAATGTCCTGGCCGTTGACCACCCGCAATTCCAGCTGTGCATAAACTATGGGCTTACCAGCTTTTTAGATAATCGCGTCCAAAAAGCAATGCTGCTGAAAGCGTCCGCCGAAGACAAAGAAAATCCACCTTCGCCGGCAACACAAAAAAAAATCCAGGCAAAAATAGAAGATTTACAGCAGGTTATTGAAAAATGCACCCAGTTCGGACTTACACGAAACCAGATTGAAGCCAGAATCGCAGAAATAAATGATGGAATCTGGAATCTGCGCTCCTATGTCGCCTGGATACGAAGCGGACCCGACCCGGCCATTCTGGCAAAATACAATAACCAGATAAATAGTATCCCGTTATCCGAAGCCCTCGCAGACCTTGAAAAAAAATTCCCGAATGAAGACCATCGTCTTTTGCTTATCAACAAAGTAACCGACATCGCGGATATGGATAAAGATTGGTCTTTATTAGAATTAAAAACTGACGACGACATCTTCACCGCACAACTGGAATTTGCCGACATCGAGGGCGTAGAGATTGTGCCTAAAGGACAAAGGTTCTATCCTTACGCAACGGTCGCTGCACAAACAATCGGCTGGGTCGGCCCGGCAACTCAAGAAAAAGATAAATCGCTCTTCGCAGACGACAAACTATCGAGCTATCTGGATGGAGAAGTCTGCGGACGTGAAGATGGCGTCGAATATGTCTGCGAAGCAGTCCTTCGCGGCAGACGCGGCGAGCTTATTTATGACATAGACCGCCAGCTCGTGAACCGAACCGAAACCCGGTTCGGCGAAGATGTCCGCCTGACGCTCGACATCCTGCTGCAAAAAAGGATTGAAGAACATCTAAGTAATGGCACGCTAAATCCCAATTACAAAGCTCCTTGCGCTGCGGTCGTAATTGACGTGGCAACCGGTAACATCCTCGCCCTCGTCTCGCTGCCGGTTTTTGATTTGAACCAGATCAGGGCTAATTTTGCTGCTCTTGCCGCCGACCCCAATGAGCCGTTGCGTAACCGGGCAATAAATAAGCAGTATCCGCCCGGCTCATCAGTAAAACCGCTGATTCTCATCGCCGGACTCGAATCCGGGAAAATCACCGCCGACCAGATTACAAGCTGCCCGGCTCAAAAAGCCCCAACGGGCTGGCCAAGCTGTTGGATTTACAATAGATATTCCATCGGCCACGACAGCGGGGGGACAAATAACGCTCACAATGCCACTAAAGGAAGTTGCAACATCTATTTCTCACGCCTCGCCGACAGAATCGACCCTCCGGTTTTGCAGCAGTGGCTCTTCAAATTCGGCTATGGCCACCAGATTCAGCTCATCCCCGACATTTACTCATCAAACAACGAGAATCGAGTATCGGGCATCGAGTATCGAGGTTTATCCGCCGGAGGCGGAATCGAGCATCGAGACCTAAGACAGGCACAGGGACAAATCTCCAACCTGCCCCCCAAGGCAACCATCCAGCGCTTCGACCAGCTCCCACCGCTCGAAGAAGGTGAAAGAAGATGGTTTGGAATAGGCCAGGGCAACCTCCGCGTTACTCCTCTTCAGGTGGCAAACGCTATGGCAACAATCGCCCGCAACGGTCTTTATAAATCCCCTCGACTTTTCCTCGCACCTGATAGTTCGAGCATCGAGTATCGAGTATCGAGCGACGAGACCAATCTTGGTATTTCAGAACAAACCTTAAAGGTCATCTACGACGGTATGTACGCAGTGGTCAATGAGCCAGGCGGAACGGCCTACAAGGAATTTGCCCAAAGCGGCCTGCCGCCTCAGGATGTAAAGGTCTATGGCAAAACCGGCTCAACGGAAAAACCCGACACCGCCTGGTTTGCCGGCTTCGCCGCCGACGGCACAGACCGCAAGATTGCAATTGCCGTCCTCGTCGAGGGCGGCCAGCACGGCTCATCCGACGCCGCTCCTTTAGCTTGCGACATCATACAATTCTGCATCGATTCCGGCTACATCGGCAAAACCAATCCAACAACAGAATAAAAGATGCTTCTACCCTCGGATTTACTGGAAAACTGTCCTTATTGACTAAACAGAAATCCAATTATATAATAATCAGTGAAATCCGTGGTTAAAAAATATATCTGTGAAAATTCGTGTTAATTCGTGGTTAAAATAGGAGAACAAAAAATGTATTGTCCAAAATGTGGAGCGGAAAATCCAGATGGTGCCCAACTGTGTAAATCCTGCAATTTGGTTTTAACGAGTGTTTCAGCAGTCACCCCTGGACCGGCTGTCAAAACAAGTGGTCTGGCTATTGCAGCAATGGTGCTTGGAATTCTAAGCGTTTTTGGGCTTCTTACAGTGATACCAGCGTTAATACTGGGTATTATTAGTCTTATTATGGTTGAAAAAAGCGGCGGCAGATTAACTGGCAGCGGCTTTGCTATCGTGGGTATCGTTGTTCCCATAATAGCATTGTTTGTGTATCTGGCGGTCCTGATGCCTGCATTGGCAAGAACAAGGCAGATTGCTTTCCGAATGGAGTGTGGCCAAAAACTGTCTGGCCTTGGCAAGGCAATGCTTATATATGCCAACGATTACGAAGATGAACTTCCGCGAGCGGGATTGAAAGGCGATACCGAACTGGTCGAAACCTTAAGCGAAAACTGGAATGCTACACGCAGAGATACGGCTTTTTCAGGTAATAAGGCAACCATTACTTCCTGCTTCTATCTTCTGGTAAAGTATGCTGAGGTGACACCTAAGTCTTTTGTCTGCAAAAGCGATTCAGGGGTTACCGAGTTTAAGCTTTCCGATTATCAAGTCCCTCACAATCTTGAACTTTATGACGTTTGGGATTTTAGTCCTGAGCCGGATAGACACTGCAGCTACAGTTATCATATACCTTTTGGCGTGTATGCACTGACTACCTCAAGTGAGCCCGGTATGGCGGTGGCCGCAGACCGCAATCCGTGGATAGAACCTAACCGAAGACCCGATAGTGATTGGGATGAGTTTGTCCAGGGAGTTCGTTATAATGATTGGCAAAAAGATAAAAAAGGCAATACTATTGTTCACAAGGAAGATGGACAAAATGTGCTATATTTGGACGGCCATGTGAACTTTGAAAAGCGTGCTATTTGCGGTGTTGACGATGATAACATTTACACCCGTGCCAATAAAAACGACCGCCGAATAGGTGAATGCTCCTATGGTGCCCCTTATGATAGAAGGGACTCGTTCCTCATGGGTAACAAAGCACGCAGCGCAATAAAAGGAAGCACACAACCATCAAAAATTATAAAATAAAACTCTAACCGAAAACCTGAAAAATAAAGGAGACCCGAAATGCTCTGTCCAAAATGCAAAACGGAAAATCCGGATAATGCTGCATCCTGCTGGTTCTGCAACTGTGCACTGCCGGGTGTTGCTGCGTCGGGCCCGGCCCAGCGGGCCAAGACAAGCGGTCTGGCAATCGCATCACTCATACTCGGTGCCCTGGCGCCTTTTACCTGCTTTATAACAGCAATACCGGCGATTGTCTTGGGCATCGTCGGCTTGGTGAAAATCAGCAAGAGCGCAGGCCAGTTAAAAGGCAACGGCCTTGCCATTGCCGGTATCGCCGTCCCCTTCGCGTTGCTACCCGTATTCGCTCTGCTGATGGGAATCTTGATGCCTGCACTTGCCAGGGTTAGACAGGTAGCATTGCGAACGGTCTGCGCCAATAATCTGAGACAGCTCGGCCTTTCAATACAGATGTATGCTGACGAGAACAGCCAAAAGTATCCCACAGCAGACAAATGGTGCGACTTGCTTAAGCCATATTACAAGGCCGAGAATATACTCGTTTGTCCATCCGCTGGATATGGGCAGTGTCACTACGCGATTAATCCACACGCCGAACCAAACTCTCCGCCTGATATGGTTCTGCTATTTGAGACCCATCCTGGCTGGAACCAAACCGGCGGCACTGAAATCTTATCCACCGAAAACCACCAGGGTGATGGCTGTAACATTATATATGTGGACCGCCACATCCAATTCGTCAGAACAAAAGACCTTAAAAACCTCAGATGGACAACAAGGGAAAACGAAATATCGCCTCCTGAACCGATACCGGTTCCTCCATAAAAGAGGTTTCCCCGTCAGGTAGAAAGAAAAATGAAAAGGGAGCACCTGAACCAAATCAATAAATATCCGCTCCGCTACCAGACTGTAGGTCTCAAGAAACTGCTATACCAATCGGATTATCCAGCTTATTGAGGACATCCTGGAGTATTTGGAAGAACTTGTCATTATCCGGCCAGATAATCCTCTCGTCACTCGGCATCGGCTTATCGAGTTCATCAAGGAATCGTGCCAAAATCGTTTCGTCGATTCTTTCAGCCGAAAGCCCAAGCCCGAGCT
>CAZKOQ010000209.1:0-6162 GCA_964554425.1 uncultured Pirellulales bacterium
CTAACTTCACAAGCCAGCACGAGATATGTGCGAGTTTAGCACAACGACTGATAATATTTGTGCTCTTTACATAAAAAACTTATTTTCTGGCATTTTGTTCTTGACAGATAGGGGGACATTTGGTTAAATTGGGCCAAAAAGGCAACTTGGCGGGGGCTTCTACTGAAAGGATTTGGTTAAAGAAGGGAAATAGATAAAATGAAGGATTTATATACCACGGGGGAAGCAGCCGAGATTTGCAGGGTAAGTCAACAGACTATTATTCGCTGCTTTGATGCAGGTCGGCTTGAGGGGTTTCGTGTTCCCGGCTCAAAGTTTCGCAGGATTCCACGCCACAGTTTAGTCAAATTTATGAAGGATAATAGCATCCCCCTTGATGCTCTGGAGAGCGGCAAGAGGAAAATCCTGGTTGTGGATGACGACCCGGAAATTGTTGAGCTTATCGTCGATGTTCTGACGCGAGACGGGAGATTTGAGGTCAAAACTGCGTCCAGCGGCTATGAGGCGGGGATAGCGACGCAGCAGTTTCAGCCGGATGTGATACTGCTGGACTATATGCTGCCCGATGTCAACGGTAACGTTGTCTGCCAGACAATAAGAAGAAATCCTGAGTTCACGAACATCAAGATAATCATCGTAAGCGGTGTGGTGAAGCAGGATGAAATCGACCAGTTACTGAAATCCGGCGCCGAGGGCTTCGTAAAGAAGCCGTTCAGTGTCAACGAGCTTATTGATAAGATTACCGCATCGCTGAAGATGAGGTAATAAGCAGCAAAGCTAACCGGGTAGTTCAAGACCTCAATGGCCCACCAGAATAACCAATGTCATTTGGATGCAGACGGCTTTTGTATAATTCCAATATCGTAGAGGTAACCGCCCTATGTCGGAAAAATTTTTAGATACGGCTGCCAGTCAACAGGTAGAGCTTATGATTGGCCGGCTTGAGGGGCTTTCGATATTACCTTGTGTTGCGGCACGATTTCTGGAAAAGGTTTGTCAGCCGCAGTTCTCGTCCTCGGCCATAGCGGATATTGCCGAGTCAGACCCGGCGATTGCTCTAAAGATTCTTTCGCTGCTTGACCGGCAGCAAATAAGCAAGCCAGGCGAGAAGTTTTCGCTTCGACAGGACATTGATAAACTGGCTGCAAACGAAATTCGCGAGGCCGTTTTGTCAATGGAGGTCCTGTGTCCTTTTGATTGTGACGGGAGACCCGAGCAAGACGCTACTATGCTCAGAAGGGAGCTTTTACTTCATAGTATCGCAGTTGCCTGCTGCGCCAAAGATATTGCGGATGTCGGGCTTTCCGGGACGGATGCACAGATGGCTTACTGCGCAGGGCTATTACACGATATCGGGAAATTTGCCATTCATGAGTCAATGCCGAAAAGTTTTTTGCGCATTATTGAGGAAGCGAAGTCAGCAAAATCCTCTTCGTGTGAGGTCGAGCATAAACGCCTGGGGGCGGACCACACAATTTTCGGGAAGCGGCTTGCGCAGAAGTTGGGACTGCCGGAGGAAATTACTCTTGCTATCTGGTTGCATCATAGTGACACAGGAGTAATTTGTGAAAGTATGCCTGATGCCAGAATTGCCTCAGTTGTGCAGTTGGCAGACTGCATTGCCAGGGAGGTCGGCATCGGCCAATCAGGCAGTTTCGATACACCCGTGATAACATCTGATGCGATAGGCTTATTCGAAATTAATAGCGAGCAATTACAGCAAATTCGCTTGAGCTTGCCCGAGAAGGCAAAAGAAAAATCCAGAATTCTGGGTTTAGATTTGCCAAATCCGCTA
Organism: uncultured Pirellulales bacterium; assembly: GCA_964554425.1. Taxonomy (GTDB): domain Bacteria; phylum Planctomycetota; class Phycisphaerae; order Sedimentisphaerales; family Anaerobacaceae; genus CAYWXK01. The sequence goes on from CAZKOQ010000209.1 coordinate 1,796, forward strand.
GGCGACTGCTGGAGTGCCATTCATGATACTTGCGCCCGATTAGCACGGGATAACACGAAACTATCGCTTGATAGTCAACGCCTCCAGGCCGATTCAAGTCACTTCAGTTTTATAACTGACTTTCTTCTGAGCATCAATACAAACAGCCCGGCAATTGGTATTGCAGAGAATTTAGCGTCGCGCTGGCAAAAGTTTTACCAGACAGGAGTGGTCTGTTTGTATTTGGCTCCGCCGGCAGGTGTGCAGACAGTTCAAGCTGTTGTTGTAGAAAGATTGGCCCAGAGTAAAACTGCTGCGGTGGATGTCCCTGACGGTGTGCGGCTTATCCCGGAAGCTCTTGCGAATAGTTTTAAGATTTTAGACACCGGCAATCAGCTTGACTGGCTGCTGGGACAATTGGATGTTGAGTTTGACGCCGGTCACGCCAAGTTGGTGCCGCTATGCTCGAATGGCAAGACAGTTGCCGTAATTGCTTTTGAGCTGCACTGGCCGATAGATACGCAGTTGTTCGAAGAAAGGTTAAAGACGTCCGCCTCAATTGCAGGGACGGTTTTGGAGCTTGCGGTTGCCTGGGAAAAACAGCAGCGTCTTAGCGAGCAGCTTGTTCGGGCCATCTCAAGGTCCAAACAGACGCGGGCCAAGATTTCGCCTGCGGATAGTTCACTTATTGCTTTAGCCGAGATAACAGCCGGCGCGGCTCACGAATTAAATAATCCGCTGGCGGTGATTTCCGGGCGGGCACAATTGCTTGCCAAAGCAGAAACAGACCAGCAAAAGAGAGAGGTCCTGCGACAGATTCAGGATAATGCCACGGAGGCATCGGCGGTTATCGAGGATTTGATGGATTTTGCCCAGCCGCCGCCGTCCAGACGAACCCTGGTAGGTATCGCTCAGGTTCTCGATGAGGCGATGGAATTAACCAGGCAGAAGACAAATACAGGGCACGTCAATGCTCAGATTAAAGCGGCCCCGGATGTGCCCGATGTTTTTGTGGATTCAGGGCAAATTGTATCGGCAATTGCGAACGTTATCGCCAATGCCGTCGAGTCCTATAGCGACAAGATGGGGCCGATAAAGATTACTGCCGAGACATCAGGCAGCTTCGTGAAATTGCAGGTCAAAGACCTCGGCTGTGGGATGGATGCCCAAACGCTTCGGAAGGCGACGTATCCATTTTTCTCGGCCAAGCCGGCGGGGCGAAGACGGGGGATGGGTCTTGCTTACACCGCCAGATTCATACAGCTAAATGAGGGACTTCTAAACATCGAAAGTGAGCCGGGCGAAGGAACAACCGTAACAATTTATCTGCCGCGCAAATAGATTTTGCACCTGCAATCCATATCTTCAAAAATGATACCGTGTTATGTTTTATTGTAGATAGTGCAAGTTTGTAGAAAAATGGTGTGATTTTTGGTGCAGATTTCGTTATCATAACTGGCTAAAATGTGGCGTTTTAGCTCGATAATAAAGTTTGTCAACGAAAGGTATGGTTACAAATGATTACACGGCTTCTCTATGTAGGTTTGATTTTGGCGGTTGCAATGGCTTCAATGTCTTTGGCTGATGATAAATTATCCGGGGAATGGCCCCAGTGGCGAGGACCAAATCGCGATGGCATCTCCGCCGAGACAGGACTTTTGAAGACCTGGCCGGAAGGCGGGCCAAAACTTTTGTGGGAAATTAAGGGGCTGGGGATAGGATATTCGAGCGTCGCCATAAGCGGCGGCAAGCTCTACACAATGGGAGACCGTTCAATCGAGGAGCAAGGCCGCTCTAAAAAGACGCAGTGCGTTATTGCTTATGACCTCGCAACCCAGAAAGAGTTGTGGACAGCAAAGGTGGGGCCGCCGCACGATGATGGTCCGCGTTGCACACCGACCATTGACGATGGTTGTGTCTATGCAATAGGAACAGATGGTGACCTGCTCTGTATTCAAGCCGAGACAGGTAAAGTGCAATGGCAAAAAAATTTGCAGAAGGACTTTGGCGGGAAAAATCCGGGCTGGAAATACAGCGAGTCGCCGCTGGTCGATGGTGAAAGATTATTGTGCACCCCCGGCGGGCGAAATGCCGTTATGGTCGCCCTTAATAAAAAGACGGGTGACCTTATTTGGAAATGCTCGATGCCCGATATCGGCCCGAAGGGCGAAGATGATGCAGGGTATTCATCTATCGTTATATCCGAAGCCGCCGGAACAAAACAATATGTGCAGTTGACAAATAAGGGGCTGATAGGTGTGGCTGCAAAGGATGGCAGGTTTTTATGGGGATACAACAAGATTGCAAACGGCACTGCCAATATCCCCACGCCTGTTATTTATGGCCAATACGTGTTCTGCTCGACGGCCTACGGAACCGGTAGTGCGCTGCTGAAACTTGTCGGTGCGGACGCCGGCGTTAAGGCCGAAGAGATTTATTTTCTCAATGATTCTACTTTTCAAAATCATCACGGCGGTTTTGTCCTTATAGGTGATTATGTATATGGCGGCCACGGTCACGGCCAGGGCAAGCCGACCTGTATTGAAATCAAGAGCGGCAAAGTAATGTGGCAGGAGAATCAGCCGGGCGGCGGCTCAGCGGGGATAGTATATGCGGATGGGCATTTGTATTTTCGGTATCAGGACGATACCGTTGCACTTATTGAGGCCAATCCAGATAAATATAACCTGAAGGGCACTTTCAAATTGCCGAATCGGGATGGTATGAGCGGCGAGGGCTGGCCGCATCCGGTCGTCTGTGGCGGGCGCCTCTATCTGCGACACGCGGATATGCTCTTCTGCTATGACATTAAGGCGCAATAAGAAGCTGTATTCCGTTACAATATGAATTGGGATGGCAAGACGGTTTGGGAACAATTCTTTTATTACAGAGCATTATTTTACGTTGGAGTGAAAAGTCGAAGAATTGTGGAGACTTGAGAATTGATAACCGATAGTTTTAATGGTAGCATTTATTGCACTATTTAATCAAGGAACTGAATTGTGGAATTAACTTGGCTGATGAGATTGAGAATTGCCGGTGCGATGGCCGTTGGCGTCATTCTGATAGGTATTTTGTGCCGGCCTTTAGCGGCGGCTGACCCGCTGGGGGCTGTTATTGCCGGTAATCTCGATTTTAAGGCGGAGGTGGTCCTGGTAGGTGCGGCCTTCTTGGCTGGACTCATTTCGTATTTCATTGCTTGGCCCTACGGGCGGGAGATTGGAATACTGGCGGCGCCGGGCGGCCTGAGCGCATTGGCAATCCGCTCAGGGAGTATGGGAACGCTGCTCCAGGCAAATCCGACCGTTGCTCAACGGCAAGAGTTGTTCGCAGCGCTTAAATGGGAACCGGTCTTCTGGCTGCTTATTGTTGCTGCGGGCTTTGCAGGTGTGCTGGCAGGACAGAAACTGCTGCCGAGAGCTAACACAGCAGAAAATTCGGAAGGAGCTAACATCCGGCCGGCAAAATACATAATCTGGACAGTTGCCGTTATTGGCTCGGTGATAGTGGCTCAGCTTTGCCTGCGGATTCTCGCCCAGGATGTAAAGGTATCCGACACCAGGTTGGGATTTGTGATAGGCCAGCCGGCTATTGGGCAGATTGTCTTTGCGGTATTGGTGTCGTTTGGATTTGTTGGCTTCCTGGCCAAGACATTTCTTGATGTCAGCTATATCTGGCCGTCAGTTGCCGGTAGTCTGGTAACGGCGCTGGGAGTAACGGTTTACTGCAAGCAGGGGCAGTTGGAGCATCTTGTTGAAAGCTGGCCTGCCGTGTTTTTCTCCAATGCCACGATGTCTATATTGCCTGTCCAAATGGTGGCTTTTGGGACATTGGGTTCGGTTGCTGGTTACTGGCTGGCAGTCCGTTATAACTACTGGCGGAAAAACGAGGCTGAGTAGTAACATCCGTAAATAGAGCATATCTCATACACCTATTACAAACACATTCTACATATAAGTATCGACCCACCGGACGATTATAGACGCAAAGGTCCTATAACTGCGCGGTGTTGCCTAAAAAAAGCAAAAATGGTTGTTTTCGCCCTCAGAATTAGCCGAAATATAGTTGTGCTCAAGGAATTGATGGCTGGCATTTGTATTTAGAGTATTTAGCTATGGAATGGCGAAAAAAATAAAGTTATGACGAGAACGTAACGAACAGGTGGACTAAGTTTTTCGTATCAAAGTATAAGTAAAGCCAGCCGACAAAAGGAGTTGTAAATGTTGGTATTAAGCAGGCAAAAAGATGAATCCATAATGATTGGTGACGATGTGGAAATCACCATCGTTGATGTCCGTGGGGATAAGGTCCGTCTGGGTATAACCGCTCCGAAAAGCATACCGGTTCATCGCAGGGAAGTATATGATGCGATTCAGCGTGAGAAGAAG
>CAZKOQ010000210.1:0-6149 GCA_964554425.1 uncultured Pirellulales bacterium
GTAATATTTGTATTGCCCAAGATTGTCGAGAGCCAATATACAACCCACGTCAAACTGCTCACACCTGCCGCCAAAGCAAAGCCCTCATCCTTCACGCTCAGTGAGCTAAAGAATGTGAAGTTCAGGACGCTCGACTCACCGTTACAGCCATATACTACGCCGGATATTTACCGGCAGCGAATAGAAGAGGCCCTGAGGCAAAAACGGAAATCACACGGAGCCGACATCACCTCTGCCAGCCAGCTTATGGGCGGGTTGGACTATGCCGGCGATATGTATTCTGAAGTTCACCGCTATGCCGCCCTTGTTGCGGAATTAGCCAAAAATGAGGAGTTTGACGTAGTGCACGCCCACGACTGGATGACGTATCCTGCGGGAATAGTGGCAGCGGCAATCAGCGGCAAACCGCTGGTGGTCCACGTGCACTCGACTGAGTTCGACCGCAGCGGCGAACACGTCAACCAGATGATTTATAACATAGAGCGGCAGGGTATGGAACGGGCGGATAGGGTAATCGCAGTCAGCCATTACACCCGCAGCATAATAATCGGTAGATACGGCATCAGCGGAGAAAAAGTAGAAGTCGTCCACAACGGCGTGGAACGCGATAATAACAACAATAACGACTGGCCTTTGGTGGAGACCGGTATCGAAACGGATGAGAAAATCGTGCTGTTTTTGGGCCGGATTACAATGCAAAAAGGGCCAGAATATTTCCTTATGGCCGCCAAGAAGGTGCTGGAGGTGATGGATAATGTCAAGTTTGTTATGGCAGGGTCGGGAGATTTAATGCACCAGGCGGTCGAAATGGCGGCAGGGCTGGGCATCGGACAGAAGGTCCTGTTCACTGGCTTTCTGCGGGGCGAGGACGTCGAGCGGATATACAAAATGGCGGACCTATATGTTATGCCTTCGGTATCAGAGCCGTTTGGGATTGCGCCGCTGGAGGCGTTGAATCACGATGTGCCGGTTATAATAAGCAAGCAAAGCGGCGTATCAGAGGTTCTTACCCATGCCCTGAAGGTCGATTTCTGGGATGTCAACGAGATTGCCAACAAGATAGTGGCGGTGCTGAAGTATCCGCCGCTGCAGGTTACGTTGCGGGATTACGGCGGGTCAGAGGTGAGAAAACTACGCTGGAAGGACAGCGCTGCCAAGTGCATAAGGATTTATGAGGAAATGCTGGTCAGCGTTTGAGGCAAACATAGGGCGGAGGGAGTAATGCAGCAGGAGTTGATATTCGAGACGTGTAGGGTTTTTCTGGAATGCCTTCGGTATGCTTCTATTTTCAGGTTCATCAGCCATTGCGGCTGAGGCATTATACTGTATTTGACAGCGACGAACAGTATTTTGATGAGCAAAAGAACGAAACTATATGCAGAAAGGTGGCGAATAAATGCTATCTGCCTACCAACCGTCTGATATTGGATATGATACGTAAATTCAAGGGGAGGTTCAGGGTAGCATACAGCTTGACAGGCATATTGCTTGAACAATTAGGGCGTTATTCGCCGGAAGTTATAAGCACATTTCACGCACTGGCGGAAACGGGGTGCGTAGAGTTTTTGGGGGAAACATATTATCACAGCTTAAGTTTTTTGTACTCGCGGGACGAATTCGTTGAGCAGATAAAAAAACAGATTGAAATCATAGAGCATTTTTTCGGGTTAAAGCCGCGGGTGTTCAGGAATACGGAGCTGATATACAACAACGATTTGGCCGCCCTTATTGAATCAATGGGCATCTTTGACGCTATAATGACGGAGGGGGCAGACCACATTTTAGGTTATCGAAGCCCCAACTTCGTTTATAAGCCAAAGAGCTGCAACAAACTGAAGCTGCTGCTGAAGAACTATTCGCTCAGCGACGATATTGCGTTTAGATTCTCCAACCGCGACTGGAAGGAGTGGCCGCTAACGGCAGACAAATTCGCCAGATGGATAAGCAACATCAACGGCAATGGCGTAGTGGTGAACCTGTTTATGGACTACGAGACATTCGGCGAACACCAATGGAAGGATACCGGCATATTTGAATTTATGCGGCACCTGCCGGGTGAGATACTCAAACACCCCGATAATAATTTCAAGACCCCAAGTGAAGTAACTGAGAGTTATCAGCCGGCCGACATAGTTGATGTGCCGCATATTATAAGCTGGGCCGACACAGAAAGAGACCTGTCGGCGTGGCTGGGGAACGCTATGCAGTCCAACGCTATTCACGAGCTTTACCGGCTGGAGAAGAAAATCAAACAAACTAAAGACGAGAAAATCATCTCGGACTGGCGGAGCTTGCAGGCGTCTGACCATTTCTATTATATGTGCACGAAATACTTCGCCGACGGCGACGTCCATAAATACTTCAATCCTTACGACTCGCCTTACGACTCCTACATAAACTTTATGAACGTGCTGGATAATCTGCGAGGCCGCTGCGCCAGATGTGATGAACCCGCCCAATTGCCCGTATGAAGGAAGGTAACGACACTATCGGGAACGGATTGTGCTAACGTTGCAGAAAGCTAAAAGTGCCGCAAACATCTTTGTCTCAACCAGCGGGCAGCCAATTGATAATCTGTTGACCAAAGAATGGTTACTAAGTAACGGCCGCGGCGGCTGCGCATCATCGACAATCGTCGGGTGCAATACAAGAAGGTATCACGGTCTATTAATCGGCTCGCTCGAACCACCAATCAAAAGGATAATGGCGCTGGCGAATTGTCTGGAGACGGTGAAAATCGGGGGAACGGTATTCGAGCTTTCCACCTTTGAATTCAGCGACAAGTTTTCACCGGCAGGTTTCAATTATCTAAAGCGATTTCGCCGGGACACGGGGGTCCATTTTGATTACGAGCTGGATGAGCTTAAACTGACCAAATCCATATACCTTGCGCGCAATGCGGACACAGTTGCAGTAGAGTATGATTTCACAAATGTTAATGAAAGGGCGGAGTTTGTTTCGCGGCCATTTGTTGGATTGAGGGATTTTCACGCCCTGCAAAAGCCCCAGGCATTACTGTATTCGATGAAGGTCGATAACGGCTTTATAGTTCGATGCGATGGGTCAGAGAGTTATGAACTATTTCTGAGCTGCCCGGCTGCAAATTTTGAGAGCGACCCCCATTGGTGGTTTAACTTTGTGTACCGCAACGATAAAGAGAGAGGCCAGGACTTTTCGGAAGATTTATGGACGCCGGGGCTTTTCAAATGCCGCATAGAAACACCTACGAAAATGGTCCTCTGGGCAAATTTGAGCGAGCGATACAGCCGTGAGATGATACATACGGATATTGAGGAACTGCGCGAGGAAGTGCAGAACCACCAACGCAGTGTTGTAGGGGCGGACAAAAAAGACGAGAAGCTGAAAATGCTCTATTTAGCGGCGGACCAGTTTATCGTGAAACGTCAGGCAAATCATAGACAAGGGACAACAATTCTGGCAGGGTATCCGTGGTTTGCGGACTGGGGAAGAGATGCTTTTATTGCTTTGCCAGGCCTATTGCTATCGACAGGCAGGGTTGAGGAGGCGAGGTCGGTGCTACGGACATTTGCACAGGCAGCAGACGGCGGTATGATTCCGAACTACTTTGATGACAGGACCGGCGCGGCACACTTCAATAGCGTCGATGCGTCTTTGTGGTTTATCAATGCGGCTTTTCAATACGTAAGCGCTACAGGCGATATGAAGACCTTTATGCAGGAGCTTATGCCTGTAATACGCTGGATTGTGGACTCATACAATAAGGGGACACGATATAACATTCACGCCGATACGGACGGGCTTATAACGGCAGGAGACGAGCGGACACAGCTAACGTGGATGGACGCAAAGTATGGCGATGTCGCCATAACGGCCAGATGTGGAAAGGTGGTTGAAGTCAATGCGCTATGGCACAATGCACTTTCTTGGCTTACCCAATTCTATGCACGGCGGGACATAGAAATCGCAGAGCACTATAAGCGTATGGCGGACAAAGCGGGGGAGAGTTTCTGCAAATTATTCTGGAACACAACAGGGGGCTATCTAAACGATTGCGTTTTACCTGATGGGTCAATAGATAGAAGCATCCGGCCAAACCAGATATTTGCCGTGTCGCTGCCATTTTCCCCATTATCGGTCGAACAACAGAGGTCAGTGGTAGATGTGGTGCAGGAACAACTGCTTACGCCTTATGGGCTGCGAACGCTAAATGCCGGCGACAGTCGCTACAAAGGTAAATATACCGGTCCGCAGCAAAAGCGTGATGCGGCCTATCACCAGGGCACGGTCTGGCCTTATCTGATAGGGCCGTTTGTGGAGAGCTACTTGAAGGTCAATAATTACGACAGAAAGAGCAAAAAGAAGGCAGCAGAGTTTATCCAGCCGTTATTAGAGCATTTAACCGAAGACGGCTGTCTTGGGAGCATTTCTGAGATATTTGATGGCGACCTGCCTCACAAACCGCGGGGATGTATCGCCCAGGCGTGGAGCGTGGCAGAACTGATAAGGGCGTATCATCTGGTAAAAAGCTAATTTTCGGCTGGAAATCGTCGAAAGGCAATTGACAATTCAGGACGAGGGCAGAGGGTTAACCTGCCTGTTTATTCTTCCCAATTCTCAAAGTTTTTCCTGTCTTTTTACTAAGAATGTGGTATAATTTGCGCCGGTGGTCATTAAAAAGTGGTTATTGTGGAGGATAGAACAATGAAGACATTTGACATAATTCGGACAGAAACACTCACAGCAATACTTGTATTAGGATTTTTTTGCGAAGCCGGCGCCCAGACAAGCCCAAATACGGTCGAAAGGGTCCCCATTTTACAGAAGTATCTCAAGATGGCGACCCAGGCAGAGCAACAAAAAAGTGAGACCGCTCCAGCCGCAGAGCAGGCAAGGCCAAGAACAAGCGCAATAAGAATGGCGGACTTCTATATGAGGGATGGAAAACTTGTGTTCGGGAAGCTGGTGACGGAGGACAAGAATAAGGTTACGATTGAGCAATTGGAAGGAAGCAATATTGTCGTATCCACATATAGCAAGAGAGATATTGACCCGAGGACACTGCAAGCAAGAGCCATACCTGAATACAAATACTATATTGACCTTGCGGAATACTTTACGGGCAGGACGTGGGACTTTAGAGACGACCCGGATGATTTTATACAGGCGATTCGCTGCTACGAGAAGGCAAAACAGTTGATTGTATCCGAAGCGCAAGACAACGAAAGAATCGGACAGATAAATGCTAAAATAAAGCAGTTGCAGGCAGATAGAGAGGTCTGGACAAGGGAGGTAGAGTCACGGGCCAAGCTAAGGAAACTCGAACTCGAAGCCGAATTTGATAACAGGATTAAAGAGCTTGAAAATAAAGTCAACGCAAGCAGTCAAAAGATAAGCGAAAGCGTGGAACGGCTTGATAAGGCGCTAACACAGTTGCAGGAAAATCAGAAGAAGTTTGAACAGGGCCTATCTGTAATTGAGCAAGAGACATCGAGACGGCTGAACATAATAGGTGGCCAGGTCGAGACCAACAGGCGCCTGGTGGACCCGTTTTACTTCGCTCCACGATACCGCTATCCTTCTGAATACTACTATCGGCCGGGCTACTGACCTGCGGAATTAAGAACATAGAACATATCGTTTGATTAGCAGGTGAGATAAGTTACCTATCTCACCTGCTAAACGGCTTTAGGGGATTAGATACAAGGCTATCTAATCCTCTAAAAATCCCCCGCCATTCGCCTGGCTGTCCCCATTAAATCGTGATACTATGACTCTTGCAGAAGCAGTTGAAGGAGTCTTATTATCTCACGATAGCATTTGTCAAAGGAGTCGGCACGTTTTGCCATATTCATATCGAACACCTCCGTCAACGCAGGCTGGTCGGTGGTCTCAGAATAGCGCAAGCCCTGTGGCATTCGATCAGAGAGCCATTCCTTAGCTCCTCGGATGTCCTCGGGCAAAGGGTCGGATGAAAGGTCTTGTGGTAAACCTCGTTTCCCACGCAAGGATTCGGCGGCAGCTATAAACCATGCTTCGTACTCTTTCTTGGCCAACACCACTGATATCGGCATGTCAGATCGAGCCCTGTGGGCACGCTCGACTAAGGCAGGTCCCTCTGTGGCAGGGCAACCTCCAGCCCAATCACAATCGATCAGGATGAAAATACC
>CAZKOQ010000211.1:0-4196 GCA_964554425.1 uncultured Pirellulales bacterium
ACATTTTCGATGAGTGCCATTTCATTGCCCAATCCCCACCATGTAGCCGTATTATCCCATAAAATAGAATTGGTAACAACTACATCACTCCCAAGACAGTAAATCCCGCCGCCATCCTCGCTTGCTCTGTTATTGCTGATGGTACAATTAACAACCGTAGAGTTGACCTCGTTGCTATAAATTCCCCCACCATACTGAGCAGAATTTCCAACAATAAGGCAATCACTGATAAAATCGCACTCTGAGAGTCCTCCACCGTCCTCTCCCCTGTTACCTATAATTGCACAGGAATAAATCGACCAGCATCCTATAACGCCTTCTCCAGTGTTTCCTATGACAAAGCAGTTACGGATAGGCCCTCGGCAACCGACTAGACCCGAGTTGGTATTTCCGCTAATAATACATTCGGTGATTTCTCCATTACATCCCGATAGGCCAAATCCTCTGTTGTTACCTATGGTGCAGTTGTTGATCGAACCGCTACATCCATAAAGGCCTCCACACATGTATGCTGATCGGTTGTTGCTAATATTGGAGTATCTGATTATAGCTTTACAACCAGCTATACCACCTACTTGGTCCGAAGTATTATTCATTATCGTGCAATTACTAATCAAACCATCGCACCTATTCATCCCACCGGCCGAATGCTTGGATTTGTTACCATAAATAATACAATGGCTGATTCCGCCCCCGGCCGTAGGATTATTACCGCCGGTTATGGTAAATCCGCGGAGTTCACAATCTGTTTGCTCGGAGCCGGAGAAAGTCACAACCGATGTTGTTCCATTACCCAGAATGATAGTATTTTCTACAACTTCTGAGTGATTTGGGTCTGTCGATGTGAGAATTATGTTTTTCCCGTTGAAATTGATGTTTTCACGATATGTTCCTTCGGCAACGGTAATGACATCCCCATCGTTAGAATCGTTGATGGCAGCCTGGATGTTGTTAAAGTCTGCAGGATTGTCGTCATCGACGTAAATAGTTCTGGCTGTGGTGTTTGTAGGGGCAGTCAGCAGCAGTAGAAAAATTGAGAATGCAATGCACCTTCTTATTAGAAACTCTCTCGAAACGCATAACGTCATTCTGAGCGCAGCGAAGAATCTCTCTTTTTGACAGGCCAGACCCTTCGCTTCGCTCAGGGTGACAGTTTTGGGATAATTTCTTAATGGATATGTTCTTCCGCTCATTTTTTATTCTCTCAACAAAAGTCCTATAAGATTATAGCCGGACACAGGAGTATTTGTCCAGAGGTTTTTCAAAAAAGCTGGATTTTTGCTCCCCGCCTGCGCGGGGATGACAGTGCGGGGTTATTGTGCAGAAAAGGGGGGAGGGCAGCCGATATAAAGTAGTCGTTAGTCGATGGTTGTTAGTATTTAGGATTGATAAGAAATTTTTTATAGGGCGTTGGAGGAAAGTTAAGGCGTGAAAAGAAAAAAGTCAAATAGAGATTCTGCAGGGCGAGTGATGAGCAGCTCAGGATTGCCTGCCGTCGGGCGGGCGATGGCTGCGCTGGGAATTTGTGTGTGCCTGATACTTTTATGTAGCTGCCTTACCTTTAACATCGGCGATTGGCCGAGCAAGTTTGTGTATCCGCACAATGACCCGCCCGCTAACCGCTGCGGCTCGATAGGCGCCTACTGTGCGTATTATCTTCTGTATTACATTGGGCCGGGCGTGTTTGTGCTCATTCTTACGGCGATTTGCTATCTATTTGCAAAGCTTCTGCGCCGCCCTACGGGACAGCCCATCTTCCATGCAATCGGCCTTGTCCTTATGACCGCGGCGGCCTCCACAAGTTTTTATTTTGTCTGGCCGCATCGGCTCTACGACTTTCCATTTGGTTCCGGAGGAATGTTTGGTGTCGGGGTGGCGTGGCTGCTGCGCGACAATTTCGCATGGCTCGGCACTTCCATAATACTTGCGGCACTGTGGGTTGTCGGATTTCTTTTGTTGGCGGACACCTTCATTGTGATGATATTTGCCGGGCTGGGTCGCGGTGCGATGCGGCTGTGCGGCATCGCGGTGCCGGCATATACGGCGGCAAAAGAACATTCGCAGGTCCTCGGCGAAATCTGGCAAAAGCTAAGCGCCCGCCAGAAGCCGGCCGCCGTAGGCGGACCTACGCTTTCTCGTTTCAACACGTCTCCATCGTTTGTAGATAAAACGCCGGCAAAAACCAAAGCCCAGGATAAGATGCCTGAATCTCAGGTCAAGGCCGAACCGGCAGAGGCATCTGTGGACATGGAGCTGAAAATGATTGCGGAAAAGGCCCCCAGACCCAGTCCGCCTCAAGCAGACCAGCCACAGGAATATAAACAATACGTCTTGCCTCCGCTGGAGCTGTTGGATGAGGCGCAATATAGTTACGCCGCGGTGCAGGAGAAGGTCGTAAAATCAAAGGCAACTGCGCTTGAAAAACTCTTAGCGGAGTTCGGTATCAATGTGCGTGTCGTGGCCGCCGATACCGGGCCTGTTGTAACGTTGTTTGAGCTGGAGCTTGCCGCCGGTGTTAAGGTCAGCCAGATTAGCACGCTCGCAAACGATATGGCCCGGGCGCTGGGCGTTGGGGCCGTTCGCGTTGTGGCTCCTCTGCCCGGCAAGCACACAATCGGTATCGAAGTGCCGAACAGCGAAAAAGAAAAGGTCCGCTTTAAGAGTATGATGGAGCTGGCCGGCGAAGCGCCAAAGGGTATGGAGATACCGCTGTTCCTGGGCAAGGACTCCTCCGGTGCCGCCCTTGTTTCTGACCTGACCAGGATGCCGCACCTGCTTATTGCGGGCACGACCGGCTCAGGCAAGAGCGTCTGTATAAACAGCATCATTGCAGGAATAATGCTGACAAAGAGGCCCGATGAGGTAAAACTGATTTTGGTTGACCCCAAAATGGTGGAGATGACGGCGTTTAACACCATACCTCACCTGATGTGCCCGATAGTTACCGAGACCCAGATGGCCGTCCAGATTCTTGAGTGGGCGACCATCCAGATGGATGAGCGATACGAGCTTCTGGCTGAGGCAAGGGTCAAGAATGTCACTGAGTATAATGCGCTTGGGCCGGAGGAAATTCTTATAAGATTTGCTCCGACAAGCCCCGATGAAGAGACTAAGATTCCCAAGCGATTGCCCTATATCGTGATAGTGATTGATGAGCTTGCGGACTTGATGATGACGGCGGCTAAAGAGATAGAGGCCTTCATCGTTCGCCTCGCCCAGAAAAGCAGGGCGGTTGGGATTCATATTATTCTCGCAACGCAGCGGCCGCAGGCGACGGTCGTTACCGGCTTAATCAAATCAAATATGCCCTGCCGAATCGGTTTCCGCGTGGCGGCCAAGATGGATAGTCGCATCATTCTCGACCAGAACGGCGCCGAGACGCTGCTTGGCGAGGGCGATATGCTGTTTCTAAAGCCTGGCTCAAGCGACCTGATTCGCGCGCAGGGCACATTCGTTGACGAGGACGAGATAAAGCGAATAGTCAAGTTCCTCAAAGATATTGCCGAACCGCGGTTCCATCCTGAGCTGACGGGGCTAAAGAAGGTTGATGCCGCTGATTTCACCAAGGATGAGCTTTTCGATGAGGCGGTTCGGATTATTCTCGAAAGCCAGCGCGGCAGCGTTTCGCTTCTTCAGCGCCGGCTCAATATCGGATATGCTAGGGCTTCGCGTATAATCGAAATGATGGCTGCCGCAGGGGTGCTCGGTGAATACAAGGGAAGCCAGGCGCGTGAGGTCCTGATGACACTGGAGGAATGGGAGAAGATTCGTGAGCAAATGGCAGCCGAGGCCAAACCCGATGCCGGAGAATCCGCCTCCGGCGAAGAAGATGATTCATCCGAGCCGGCCTACGTTAGCCACGGCGACAAAACAGGGCCGACGGAGGAAGACGAAGAAAGATAATACTCTTTGGTCGATAGTCGTTAGTATTTAGCTCACTTCTAAAGTTGCATCTCGACGCGCCACATAATACGATATACGTAATACTTATCCGTCTTCGGCGGGTGAGCTATGATTATGAGCAAAGACCTTAAAGACAAGACTGTAGAAGAGCTGGGAAAAATAGTTGTCGGTCTGGGCCAGAAAAAATATATGGCTGGCTATATCTTTAGCTTTATCCACACTAAGGAAGCAACCGACATTTCGCAAATCACGCCTTTGGGCAAGGCCCTACGCACGAAACTGGCCGAGCAGGG
>CAZKOQ010000211.1:4296-6137 GCA_964554425.1 uncultured Pirellulales bacterium
TGCATTTCGACGCAGGTCGGCTGTGCGATGAATTGTATATTCTGCGCCACAGCGAAGATTAAATTGCAGCGTAATCTAACCGCTGCTGAGATTGTTGACCAGGTGAATGTCGTCCAGAAAGATGTGGGCAGAATCAGCAACGTCGTATATATGGGGATGGGCGAGCCGCTGCAAAATTATGATGCTGTTGTCAGATCGATTCGCATACTGAATCACCCATCCGGTAAGAACATCGGCATACGCCACATCACTGTCAGCACTTGTGGCATCGTGCCGGCGATTAAAAAATTGGCTGATGAGGACATCCATCCCCGCCTGGCTGTGTCGCTGAATGCCCCGATAGATAACCTGCGAAATAAGCTTATGCCCATCAACGCCAGATACCCGATAAAGGATGTTTTGGCGGCGGCAGACCTTTACCAGCGAAAGACAAAACAGCGTGTTTCTTTTGAGTTTGTTTTAATAAAGGGTGTGAACGACACAATCCTGCACGCCCGTATGCTGGCCAAATTGCTACGGAGCAGCAGATGCAGGGTAAATCTGATTGAGTATAATCCGCACAAGCTCTGTGAGTTTTCCCCCAGCGGCAAAGAGCGTATTGAGCGTTTTGCAAAGGTTTTGGAAGACGCCGGCATCAATACAACCATTCGTTTTAAGATGGGTCAGGACATAAACGCCGCCTGCGGCCAGTTGGGTGCAGACTGGTCCGCATAAGTCGGATGAAATTATTAATAGGTAGAAGGACAGATTAATGTCATTCTGAGCGCAGCGAAGAATCTGGCCTGAATATGAAAAAAGAGATTCTTCACTTCGCTACGCTACGTTCAGAATGGCAATTTTCGTGTGTTTTTTACAAGGCATTTTAAGTTTCGAGGTTGCTGTGGTGGATAATTTTTCGATTATCACTATCGGTCTGTCGCCTGCGTGGGACGTTATCTACTACGGCGAGAGATTATGCTGGGGAGAACATAAGATTGTAAGTGCAACAAAGCCGCAGCCGGCAGGCAAGGCGATGAATATCTCGCGTGCCCTTGCGTGGATGGAGAAGCGAAGTATCGCTGCGGGCTTGTGGGGCCGCGATGATGCAGGGCAACTGCGCCAGGCGATGCTTCCACTGAAGAAACTGGTTAAGCTAAAGATGACTTTCGCCGAGGGCGAGACGCGACAGAATGTTACTATCGTTGATATGAACAGACGCAGCGAAATGCACCTTCGGCTCAGAAGCGAGCTGGCTTCAAAGAAGTCCTTGCGGGAGCTGAAGGAGGACCTACGAAAAATAGTCCGTAGAAACAGCATTTGCGTCTTTGCGGGGCTAATGCCTGAGGGCAGGTTTTTTGGTGAAATTTTGTGGATAGCCGAATCCTGCCGAAGGCGCGGCGCTAAAGTCGTAGTGGATACCTCCGGCGAGGCGCTCAAGAAGCTCGTTCGTTCAGGATTGTGCTGGCTGATAAAACCGAATGTCGAAGAGCTGCGCGAGCTGCTGGGTGAGCGGGTTGCAGATAATCATATCGGGCTGGCAAAGGCCGGGTGGAAGCTGCTGGATAAGGTTGAAATCGTCCTTATAAGTCGCGGGGAAAAAGGCGCTATTATCGTTACCAGAAAGGGCGCGTGGCGGTGCCGGGCAAAAGGTCGCAGGAAGGTGCTCTCAACCGTTGGATGCGGCGATTACCTGTTAGCAGGATTCCTGAAGGGCTTGAAAAGTGGAGCAGGTGCAGACTATGCCCTCCAGGCCGCTGTCCAAGCCGCCACGGCAAAGGCCTGGGGCTGGATGGAGAGATTAACCTGGCAGCAAGTGCAGCGGAAAATAGATGTGGACATCAGGATGATTTAACCGCATAATG
>CAZKOQ010000212.1:0-6080 GCA_964554425.1 uncultured Pirellulales bacterium
GGCCATCAATCCGCCTGCGTATAGAAATAATTAATGAAGTTTCTGCCCCGTTGCCAGTGCCTTATTTAGAAACACATTGTCCAATAAATGCTGCGTTACCTGGGGCACAAGAAGAGGGACGGTGAACTTCATCACTCCACCGATGACCGCCAGGATAAGGTATTTTGTATAAGGCCGAGCGTATCCCAAAAAGCGGATAAAATTATGCCATTTCATATTCACAGCTAAAGTTCTGCTTGCTCTGCTATTGGAAACTTAAAATTCCGATTATAGTTTTTGCACGGCAACAGCGCTGCTGCGCTAAGGCCTTATTGACTAACAGCTTGGCTTGCCGTAGCATTTCTCGAATAGCACAATAAAACAGGTGTATCTGGAGACGATGAGAACAAAGATTGCTATTATAGGAGCTGGGCCGGCAGGACTTATGGCTGCAATTTCTGCGGCGCAGGCGGGCGCTAAAACAGCCGTCATCGAGGCCAATACCAGCGCCGGAAGAAAGCTCTTGCGGACCGGCCGAACCCGCTGCAATCTGACGCACAGCGGCTCGGTTGAGGATTTTGTCAGGGCATACGGATCGTTCGGCAGATTTCTGCGCCACTGCCTCTATGATTTCCAGGCAGAAGATTTGCGCCGGTATTTCGCCCAATATGGACTCGGAACAAAACTGGAAAAGGATGGCTGCGTGTTCCCTGTAACTGACCGTGCGGGCGATGTAGTCCGTGTTCTTGTGGACAATGTGAGAAGCCATTCGATACGATTTGTGTTCGGCAGGAGGGTGCAGGATATCCATAAAAGCGAAAATGGCTTTGTATCAAAAGCCGGCGGCGACAGCATTGCGGCTTGCGCTGTCATCATTGCAACCGGCGGTGTTACCTGGCCGCATACCGGCTCAACCGGCGATGGCTATAGATTTGCCCGGGCATTTGGCCACAAAATTATTGAGCCGAAGGCGTGTCTGGAGCGTCTGATTACCGTCGAGACCTGGCCTGGAAAGCTGGCCGGCGTTGGTGTAGAAAATGTTGCTATTCGTGGGACAATTGGCGGCCATAAGTTCCGGACTATCGGGCCGATGATATTTACCCACGATGGCATCGGCGGCCCGGCGGTATTCGACCTGAGCCGACTTATTACTGATTTTCTACCAAACGAATCGGAGCCGATTAAAGTTGCGATTGATTTACTGCCGGCGTATCAGGTTGAGGAGCTTGACAGAGAAATTGTATCTGTTTGTGTTAAGAACCCGCGAAAAGAATTGGCTGGCGTCCTGGCTCTTTTGCTTCCACACTCGCTTGCCTCATATATAGCCGGCCAAGTAACTGCTTCGGACTCAATTTTGGCCGGCCAACTGCAAAAGAAGCAGCGGAGACGGTTGGTGGAGATGGTTAAGAAATTACCATTGTCTATTAAGGCAACGGGACCGATTGCCGAGGCGACCGTAACTCGCGGCGGAGTTTCGACCGATGAAATCAATCCCAGGACGATGGAATCGAAACTGTGTCCAGGGTTATTTTTTGCAGGCGAGGTAATAAACGTTGATGGTCCCTGCGGCGGGTATAACCTTCAGATTGCCTTTTCTACGGGGCATCTGGCGGGCAAAATGGCGTCGGAATACGTGCAGCAAAGAAGATGTAGCACAAACAGCGATTGAGTGAGAACGGCGTGCTATTTATTCAATCGCAAAGGCAAACCTTTTTCGCGGGCCTGGACCACAAATTTCTTTAGCTCCTCCAGCAGAGATTGCACCTGCTCGGTATTCTCAAGCAGGTTCTCGTAGAATTGTCCATCGTTAAGTAGGCGGGCGGCACTGCCCTTGCCGCTATTTATCTTCTCTAAAATCAAACGCAACTCCGAGCTTGCCTGGCCAAGCTCTTCGCTTGCGTTGGCCAAAGCATTAACGAGCCGAGTTGCATTGGCGTCAACATTTTTCAAGGTTGTTGTCCCTGTGGCGGCAAGCTTTCGGAACTCTTCTGCCGTCTCTCTGGCTTTCTTCATCGTCTCGTTAACATCCTGTAGCGTCTGCGTAACATGCCCGGACGCCTCGGACAGATTAGCAATGGCTGTCCTGATATCTTTTATATTATTGGGGTCGCCGATAATAACGTTGGCGTTCTTCATAAGGGCAACTATGCTTGTAATCAGCTCATCGAGCTTTTGCTGGCTTTCTTCCGGGAAGAACTCACTTGTTTGCCCTGTCGAACCTTGCAGTTTACTGCCTTTAGTCAGGAACGGCCCCATCGGCTCGTTGACGTCAAACTTTTTCTTAAGCTTTAGCTCGATATAGCTGCTGCCCAAACCGCGTGTCATCAGCGTTGCATTTACATCGGCTGGTATATCGCTATATTGTTTGTTGATACTAAGCACGACGAGAGTTTGGTGATAAAATCGGTGATTTCTGAGGTCCTGCATAACTTTTGGCGGCCTGACATCTGTGACCCTACCGATTTGATAGCCACAAAATCGGACCGGCGTATCCTTCTGGACTCCAGGCGCTGTGGGCAATTGCACAAGCACCTCGAAGGACCCGATTTTACCGACGGTTGTGGGCAGGTCGTTGAACTTAAAAATTAGCCAAACAAGAGCACAAACCGCCAGAATCACAAAAACACCAACAATAATGTTGCGTCTTCTCTGAATGGCTTCGTAGTCACTCACTGTTTACTCCCTTTCAACTTAGTTCGTCCTTCGATAAACAGCTCCTTTATCCCACGCAAAGGATAGCCGCTCTCGTTGAGCTGATTTATAAGCTTGATGCGTTCGACGGCATTCTGGTCAAATAGGCGTCTGCCGGTCGGCGTAATTTCCGTCGGTTCAATCAGCCCGACCATCAAGTAATATTGCACAGATTGCCGCGAAACGCCAGCTTTTTTTGCGGCTGCACCTATCGACATCATTCTATTTTTCTGACTCAATGCTTCCTCAAAAGAAACTGGAAATCAAAAACTAAAAGTCCGCTGCTCTACAACTTTAGTTTATCGACATAATTTCAAGTTGACAGTGGCTTTTCATATTTATGCCGACTATGTGTTGATTCTGATGCGTTTTTTTCGGACCAAGACCTCTATCAGAGCCAAAAAGGAGCTGCTTATTTGCTGGAAAGATAGCTTACTTGCGGCCTTTTTAATTTCTTCTGGGCTAATCAATCTTTTTGACCATTGTGGCGAAATCATAAGCAGATAGTCGAAACCGCTCGGAATCGCGTCCTGGTTCTGGCGAAAGGCCTCCCTAAGGAGCCGTTTCAAACGGTTCCGCACAACAGCTCCGCCGCAGTGTTTGCCGACGGAAATACCCAGCCGCGGATAACCGCAATCGTTTTCTGCTGCGCAGAGCGTAAGCAACCCATTGCCGGCACACAAATCCCGAGCCAAGACAGCTTTGAACTGTTTGGGGCTTCTAATCCTTTTTTTCCTGGGAAAAGAAAACTGCTTCAAGATTCCACCATAATATGACTTTGTGCTCATTCGGCCTGCAGGATGGCCCTAATCTCGCCTAATGACACCAAGCCGGATGTCGCCAGTTTTATCTTCCCGTCGGAGTTGATAAAAAAGCTACAAGGCACTCCTGTGGCGCGGTAAATCCTCATAAAGCCGAACGGCGCCGGCATATCGTCTTTGTCGAGCAAAATGGTGTAGTTGATGCTGTGGTCGGCGATGAATTTTTCTGCCACATCCGGCTTTTCGTTTGTTACAGCCAGCATTGCCAGTTTGTCTTCGCCGATTGTCTTTCGCAATTCAATCAGAAACGGCACCTCCATCTGACACGGCGGACACCAGGTAGCCCAGAAGATAAGCAGGACATCTTTGCCGTGATAGTTGCTTAACTTGTGCTCTTTGCCGGCCAAATCAGACAAGGTAAAATCCGGCGCCGGTTTGCCATACCAGGAGGTATAAGCCGGCCGCCATGTCTTTGCGGCTTTTATTACGTCATATAAGCTCACCTCCGGCTTGATATCCGGCACGACATTGGTTTTAGCAATTTCATTGACGTCTTGAGCAAACGGCTTAGTTTCTGTTTGTTCAGAGAATCCTCGCTCGGGTTGCGTTTGCCCAGGATAACCGGACACAGTGGGTTCGTGAGGATGTTTTTTACATCCAGCCCAGATTACTATTGTGGTGAGCATAATCGTGCAGGAGATTGCTATGATTTTCACACGATTTCTTTTAATATTATATTCTGTCATTTGGTTTTCTCTGCTGAAAAGGTTATTGACGCGGCGTAGTATAATGCAATTTTGCTGCTTCATAAAATGAAAATTTTATAAATTCCCACTGCGAGCCAGACAAAATGCAGCGTTTATCCCTTTTGACCTATACCCGGCAGGGTGGTATAATCTTCGCCTGCTTTACGGGATGTAAAGCTGCAAGCAATGAACAAAAAACGATTGAAGGAGTTAAAAGATGAGTAACAGGAGAATCGGTTGTGGATTAGTAAATTGCTTAGTGTTCTTTTTGGCTCTTGCGATGGCAATAGCGGCTGTTGCGGATGTGCGGCTGCCAGCCATTATAGGTGACAATATGGTTTTGCAGCAGGATAAAAAGGCAACGATATGGGGCTGGGCTGAGCCGAACGAACAGATTATGGTGCGTGTTAGCTGGCATAATATGCGATGGGGAATTACTGCCGGTGGGGACGGCAAGTGGATGTTTAAGATGAATCCGCCAACAGCAGGGGGGCCTTATGAAATGACAATCACGGGTAATAATGCCGTAACAATCAAGAATATCTTAGTCGGAGAGGTGTGGGTCTGCTCGGGACAATCGAATATGCAAATGGCGGTGACCCAGTCAGCTAATGGGCATCAGGAGATTGCCGCTGCCAATTATCCGAACATCCGTTTATTTTCGGTCCAGCGGAAGGTTGCGGACCAGCCGCAATCCGACTGCACCGGCAACTGGGTGGCATGCAGCCCACAAAGCATTGCTGACTTTTCTGCAGTCGCCTATTACTTCGGTAGGCAGTTGCATCAGGAGCTCAAGGTGCCGGTCGGGCTTATCCACACAAGCTGGGGAGGCACACCTGCCGAGGCCTGGACAAGCTCCAGAGTGCTAAAGATGCTGACAGATTATAAGGCCGTAATGGAGGAAATAGAGCAGGTGCGAGCGAATCCTGAGCCGTTCCAGAATAAATACGAGCAGCAGTTGTCGGAATGGCGGAAAAAAATCGAGTTCTGGGGCCCTGAAGGAAAAAGTGCTACAGATGCCGCTTTCGATGATAGTGGCTGGCTGCAGATGGAATTGCCAAAGCCGTGGGAGCAAGGGGGGCTTGCGGACTTTGACGGCATGGTGTGGTTCAGAAAGGATGTGAATGTTCCGGAATCCTGGGTTGGTAAGGAAGCTATCATAGAGCTTGGGCCTATTGATGATATGGACGCGACTTTCATTAACGGCATCCGCGTCGGCGGCATAGAGGCACCGGGCCGCTGGCAAACCCCTCGCAAATATAAAGTTGGGAAAGATGTTCTCAAACCAGGCCGTAATATAATTGCCGTAAGGATAGTAGATACAGGCGGTGCTGGTGGTATCTGCGGCAGCCCGGAGCAGATGAAACTTGGCCTGGCTGGCGAAACAGAGCAAGCCATTACACTGGCTGGACAGTGGCGATACAAAAAGGGATTTGATTTGAAGTCGATGCCGGCTCAGCCGAGACCGCCTTTGCTGGTAAATAATGCAAACGCCCCAACGGCACTTTACAATGCGATGATTGCTCCGCTGATTCCATACGGCATACAAGGGGCAATATGGTATCAGGGCGAATCAAACGCCGGCCGTGCTTATCAATACCGTCAGCTTTTTCCGGCTATGATTAAGAGCTGGCGTGAGGATTGGGGTCAGGGGAATTTCTCCTTCTTGTTTGCGCAGTTAGCTAATTTCTTGCCGGTCAAGCCCGACCCTTGTGAGAGCGAATGGGCGGAGCTGCGCGAGGCACAAATGATGACGCTCTCTCTGCCGAATACAGGGATGGCAGTCATAGTTGATATTGGTGACGCAAATGACATTCACCCAAAGAACAAACAGGATGTCGGCAAGCGTCTGGCATTGTGGGCACTGGCCAAAACATACGGAAAGAATCTCGTTTATTGCGGT
>CAZKOQ010000213.1:0-6076 GCA_964554425.1 uncultured Pirellulales bacterium
GTTTCCTCAATAACTGCTCATCGATAATAAATTCCATCCAGAAACAAGACTCATCGGTTTCTTCCATCACAATGCTTAATTTTGAAATAAAATGTGGTTTCGATTGTGCGATACATGTCGCTCTGTAATTTGCTGCCGCCGAAGTCGAAGACTTTATCAGTTGGCTCCTTATAAGCTTGCCTAAACTTGTATCAGGAAGAGCTAAAGCCAACTTTACACAACGGTGCGAAAAGTCGGTTATCCTTTTCTTTAGAGCATGTGAATCCATTTTTCAATATTCAATTGTCAATAGAAAATCGCAAATCAAGGTGGCCGGGTTTGCCACGGCACAGCCGTGCACACGCTTATGGCTGCTCGGTTCCCCGCCTGACCAGGTTCACGGGCTCAGCTTGCATGGGACCCGGCCATAGTGATTGATAATTTACTATTTAATATTGATTATTTAGTCCTTAACAATTCATCCTGGCAGCACGTAGTATAGCACACTTGCAGGTAACTTGCCATAAAAACATTTTTCACTGGTGGTCGTAGAGTAGAAGGGCGGAAAGAGGCCAATTTGGAATGGCGGATTCTTGACAGATGAGCCGCAGGATAAGACAATAACACCCTTTAGAAGTTTTAATACAAGGAAAACAAAAAGGTGTCGCACAAAATTGTATCGAAAAGTCAGTTATCGGAGAATGTTTTTGCAGCCGATGTCGAAGCTCCGCTTATTGCGCGGGCGGGAAAACCAGGTCAATTCGTCATCATCAGCATAAATAGCGAATATGGCGAGCGGATTCCGCTAACGATAGCCGACGCCGACCTCCAAAAAGGCACTATTCGCCTTATATGGCAGCGGGTTGGTAAAACAACCGCTGAATTGGCTGATTTGCAGGTCGGGGACGAAATCGCCAATATTGTCGGGCCTCTGGGCAGGTCAACGCATATCGAAAATTTCGGCACGGTCGTCTGCGTCGGCGGCGGTATCGGCATCGCACCTCTCTGGCCTATTGCCAAAGCATTGAAAGAAGCCGGCAACAGAATTATCAGTATCCTCGGCGCCAGGGAGAAGCAGTTACTTATTCTCGAGAATGAATTTGCCCGGATAAGCGAGGAAATTATTGTTACAACCGATGACGGCTCATATAAACAAAAAGGACTTGTAACCGACCCGCTAAGGCAGGTCTGCCGGCGTGCGTGGCACGGGCTTCCAGCCCGTGAAGACACGGCCAAGCGCGTCCTGAGCGTAGTCGAAGGGATGGCCGTGCCACGATGCCCGGACAAGGCCTTTGTAATTGGGCCGGCGGTGATGATGAGGGCCTGCTGCGAGGTCACGAAAGAGTTTAACGTTCCCACGATTGTGTCTCTAAATACGATTATGGTTGACGGGACCGGTATGTGCGGCGGCTGCCGGATTGAATTCGATGGGCAGCCCAGGTTTGTTTGTGTCGATGGGCCTGAGTTTGATGGCCATAAGGTCAATTTCGACCTGATGATAAAACGGCTGAACGCCTACAAGCAGCAGGAACAAATCGCTTACGAAGATTACAAGAGACATAGGTGCAAGATTGGGCTGAACGGATAAAATATCCATTTATGGCGGATGCTTTTTCGCTTACGCACTTATGTCTTATGCACTGTTATAGGGATTCTTTATTGTGACTGAAAAGGAAGGTCAAGAACTATTACAGCAGCTTCTGGAAAAGCACAAGCACGGCAATCTTACGCCTGCCGAGAGATTTCAAATCCCGCCGCAGGATATGCCTGCTCAGAATCCACTGCAAAGGATAAGCAATGTCAAAGAGGTTGCCCTCGGCTATACGCAGACACAGGCCCGACTGGAGGCACTGCGTTGTCTGGGCTGTAAAAAGGCGCCTTGTGTTGAGGGTTGCCCGGTGCGGATAAAGATAAGGGACTTTATTGCTGCTATCGTAGATGGAGATTTTAGGATGTCGCTGGCCATTATCAAGGAGAACTCGCCCCTGCCCGGCGTCTGTGGGCGTGTGTGTCCCCAGGAAGTCCAGTGCCAGCAGAAATGCACAGTCGGCCTGAAGTTCAAGGATGTTTCCAGGGCGGTATCTATTGGCCGGCTCGAAAGGTTTGTAGCAGACCTTGATTTTCAAAATGATACTGTGCCGACGGTTGGTTCGGAAACCGGAATGAAGTTGGCTGTTATTGGCTCGGGCCCGGGCGGTATTGTCGCCGCTGCCGATGCCAGACGAGCAGGGCACGATGTTACTATATTTGAGGCCTTTCATAAGCCGGGCGGTGTGATGGTCTATGGCATCCCGGAATTTCGCCTTCCGAAAGCCATTGTTCAAAAAGAATTCGATGCCCTTCAAAAAATGGGCGTCAAAATTGTATGCAACTTTATTGTCGGCAGGACGAGAGCTATCGACCAATTAATGAATGAGGATGGATTCCTTGCAGTCTATATCGGCGTTGGGGCGGGGCTGCCGAGTTTTATGGGCATTGAGGGCGAGTCGCTTGTGGGAGTGTATAGCGCCAATGAATACCTCACGCGGGCAAATCTTATGAAGGCATATAATTTCGGCTCCGGTGCCGATACCCCCATTGTGCGGCCAAAGATAGTTGCTGTAGTCGGCGGTGGTAATGTCACCTTAGATGCGGCCAGAACAGCCCTTCGACTTGGTGCAGAAAAAGTATATTTGGTTTACCGCAGGACAGAAAAGGAGATGCCCGCTCGCGTTGAGGAGATTGAACATGCAAAGGAGGAAGGGATTGAGTTTCATCTGTTGCAAAGCCCCAGGCGGATAATCGGCGACGAGAACAGCAAAGTTGTTGCTATCGAGTGTATCAGGTATCAGCTCGGTGAGCCGGACAGGTCGGGCAGACCAAGGCCGATTCCTATAGAGGGGTCAGAGTTTCAAATTGATGTTGATACCTGCATAATTGCGATTGGCAATACAGCTAACCCATTGATTCGACAGACAACGCCGGGATTGGAGTTTAACAAATGGGGTTACATCGTGACGGATGAGAGATGTAAAACCTCACTGGAAGGAGTGTATGCCGGCGGTGACATCGTTTTGGGTGCAGCCACTGTGATTCTGGCTATGGGCCAGGGCCGAATCGCCGCCGCTGCAATAAACGACTACCTTTCAAATAAGAAAGAGGCGGGCTAAAGACGTAATTGTGTATCAGTAAAAGCGGCAATAGCTATAAAGATACAAGATATGACCAAGCAGTGGTGGCATTTAGAGGTTGAGGAGGCGCTCAAATCGCTGGATACCGATTTGGGTGAGGGTCTATCCTCGCAGGAGGCGGCGGTCAGGATAGAGAGGTATGGCCCAAATCAGTTAAAAGAGGTGAAAAAATACTCGGCATTAGGCATATTCCTTGGGCAGTTTGAGGATTTTATTATCTGGGTCTTGATTGGTGCGGCGATAGTATCTGGCTTTTTGAGGGAGTGGGTTGATGCCTTAGCGATAATCGCCATCGTCATTTTGAACGCCATTTTGGGATTCATCCAGGAATATCGCGCGGAAAAGTCTTTGGCTGCTTTGAAAAAATTGTCCGCACCCACATCCAAAGTTATTCGTGATGGCAGGCGTAGTGTTGTTGCGTCGGTCCAGCTTGTGCCCGGAGATGTCATTGAGCTGGAGGCAGGCGACAATGTTCCAGCAGATGGCCGGGGCGTCTGGCTTACCTCCAACTTTGGTGTGCAGGAAGCAAGTTTAACCGGCGAATCAACGCCGGTGATGAAAACGGTCCTTGCTTTGGAGGAAAAGGATATTGCCCTGGCCGACCGGGCCAATATGGTTTATATGGGCACCTCGGCTGTTTCCGGCAAAGGCCGGGTAGTGATAACAGAAACAGGTATGCAGACGGAGCTGGGTAAGATTGCCGGGATGCTATCGGAAATTGAGCGGGAATCTACGCCCCTGCAAAAAAAATTGGAGCAGTTCGGCAAGTGGATTGTATATCTGTGCTTTGTTCTTGTGGGAATGGTATTTTTGTTGGGGCTGCTTCGCGGAGTCAGAAGCAAAGAAGAGGTAGTTAATTTATTTCTGACGGCGGTTAGTCTGGCTGTTGCCGCGATTCCGGAGGGACTCCCCGCGGTGGTTACTATTGCTCTTGCGCTGGGCGTGCAAAGAATGGTCAAGCGGCACGCCCTTATTAGGAAGCTCCCATCCGTCGAGACATTGGGCTGCGCTACGGTTATATGTTCTGACAAGACGGGGACACTGACCAAAAATGAAATGACCGTGCAGGCAGTTTTTGCCGGCGGTCGATTATTTAATGTAACCGGAATAGGATACACTCCCGAAGGGGATTTTCTTCTTGATGGGAAAACAGTAAGCACTGCCGAATATCCAGACTTAAGTAAAGCACTGACTGTGGGTGTATTGTGCAACGGTGCACAACTGACAGAGGATAGAGGCAGCTATAAGATAGTAGGCGACCCCACAGAAGGAGCGATTCTGACTGCTGCTGGGAAGGCGGGTATCTGGAAAGAAGAAAAAGAAAAGGAATTTCCTTTTGTCGAGGAAATACCCTTTGACTCTGAGCGTAAGAAAATGACCGTTGTGCGGCGGGATGGAGATATTCCCATTGCCTTTGTTAAGGGTGCGCCGGACATTTTATTGGGGGACTGCACCAGCATAGAGGTAAAAGGTGCAAGCACGCCTCTAACCAGAGAAGATAAAAGGGTAATCTTGAAGGCAAACGATGACCTGGCAGGGCAGGCAATGCGAGTTCTGGCAGTTGCGTATCGAATTCTGGACAGCAATACTCGTGAATTTTGGGCCGATGTAATCGAGAGTGAGCTGACCTTCGTGGGATTGATTGCGATGATTGACCCGCCGCGAGAGGAAGTTAAGCAAGCGATAGAACATTGCACCGGCGCCGGCATTAAAACGGTAATGATAACAGGTGACCATAAGAACACCGCGGTAGCTATCGCCAAACAGCTGGGATTTTTCAAAGAGGATTCTCTTGCGCTATCCGGCGAGGAGCTGGACAGGCTGGGTGAGGAGGAATTCGATAAAAATGTGGAGAGGACGCCTGTCTATGCCAGGGTTTCGCCCGAGCATAAACTGCGAATTGTGCGGGCTTGGCGTGCTCGCAGCGAGGTAGTGGCAATGACCGGCGACGGCGTCAACGATGCACCGGCAGTCAAAGAAGCAGATATCGGCGTGGCAATGGGCATAACCGGAACCGATGTTACCAAAGAAGTGTCGGATATGGTGATTACCGACGACAATTTTGCTTCGATTGTCGCCGCTGTCGAAGAGGGAAGAGGCGTATATGACAATATAAGAAAGTTTGTCCATTATCTTCTTTCCTGCAATGCCGGCGAGATATTGGTTATGTTTGTTAGCTCTCTGGTGGGGCTGCCGGCGCCTTTACTTCCTATACAAATTTTGTGGGTAAATCTTGTAACTGACGGCCTGCCTGCGCTGGCGTTAGGTGTGGAGCCGGTTGACCCGAATATTATGGAACGGCCGCCCCGACCGCCAAATGAACATGTAGTTACAAAGCAAAGGGCGTTTGTAATGCTGGCACAAGGAGCTTTTATCGCCGTGTGCAGCTTATCTGCCTTTATGTTTGTATATTTCTGGGAAAAAGAGGGAATTGAACGTGCGAGGACGGCTGCGTTTATCGTCCTTTCGTGCAGCCAGCTTTTTCATTCTTTTAACTGCCGCAATTTCACTGAGTCTCTGTTTAAGATAGGCGTATTTACAAACAAGAAGCTTATTCTTGCGACGGGCGTGTCGTTTTTGCTGCAAATGGCCGTTGTTTATGTGCCATTTTTGCGGGTGATATTTAAGACGGAAGTTCTGGGTGTTTTCGATTGGGTGCTTGTAATAATTATTTCATCTTTTCCACTGTGGGCGATGGAGGTTTTCAAAAAAGTGCAAAAAAGCATAAGTGTCCGCCACACAGATTGACGGATAAATCCGCCAGAGGTGGATAAACTCCAGAAGCGTAAGGCAAAAGGAAAAAGAGAACAAAAAAAGAGAAAAAAGTTGGAAAATAAGGGTTTTTGACGGTTTTTTTGAAAAATGGGGTGGCTGGTTTGCAATTGGGTTTGATTGGGTTTGTTTTTCACCGCGTATGAAAAGCCGTT
>CAZKOQ010000214.1:0-6076 GCA_964554425.1 uncultured Pirellulales bacterium
TGTGGAAGAAGTGGCGGTTGGTCAAAGGCGAGGAACTATATGACATTGCCAGTGACCCTGGGCAGCAGGTAAATATTGCCGGCAGGCATCCGGAGGTTGTTAAGGCGATGCGGGAGCACTATGAGCGCTGGTGGTCCGAGGTCGAACCGATTGCAAAAGAACCTTGCTATGTTCACATTGGCTCCGAGAAAGAGAACCCAACAGCTCTGACCTGTGCCGACTGGTATATGATTTATGCAGATAACTTCGGACACCTGCAAGATGGGAAAAACTCCTACTGGAACATTCTGGTTGAGCGAGACGGGGGAATATGAGTTTACGCTGATGCGTTGGCCTGCCGAGGCCGACGTTGCTCTGGATGCCCCTTTGAATGGGCCGTCAGGTCAGGGTAAGGCATTGCCTATCGCCAGGGCCCGCTTAAAGATAGGCGGCTTCGACGAGTCAAGGTCTGTTGCATCGGGCGATAAGTCCTTAACATTCACAATCTCACTCAAAGCGGGCAAGACACAATTACAGACTTGGTTCTACGACAAAGACGGCGGCGAATTATGTGGTGCTTATTATGCCCGTGTTTATCGCAAGTAGGCATTTGATGATTTATTGTCGGCTAAAGTATGAAAACATCAAATTCAAAATGGAGAAGCTGCTATGAATAAAAGTATTATAATTCCGGGCGTTTTGTCTGTGATGCTTCTGGCATCCACCACAGGAATGAGTGCAGATAAAACAAAGATGGATACCGCCCTTACATCCGACCAATCAGGTTCGAGGACTGCCGAACTCAAGTCAGGCGCCGGTGATATCCTTCAGATGATAGATTTGCCTGCCGGCGGGCCGTTGTTTTCTTTCATGTATGGTGGCCAGCCGTCCGGCACTTTGCTGCCGACTTGGCCGCGGGAGAATGAGATAGTAAAGCTCGACCGGTCCCGCACAAAGCACATTATCAAATGGAGGGACTTAAAGACTCAACTGGAAGTCCGATTAGTAGCAGTGAAGTATGACGACTTCCCCGTGGTCGAATGGACTGTATTCTTCAAGAACACCGGCAGTGCCGATACACCACTCCTGGCCGACATTCAGGGAATAGACCTGTCCCTAAGGGATGGGCAAGGGGAGTTCGTTTTGCGAACCGTTCGCGGCGATGACTGTTCGGCCTTAAGCTATCAGCCGCTTGTTATGGAGATGCACACAGGGGAGGCCAAGAAATTTACCCCCGCAGGCGGCCGACCGAGCAATGGTGCGTTCCCGTATTACAACATAATTATGCCCGATGGCGGCTTGATATTAGCTGTTGGCTGGCCGGGCCAGTGGGCAGCGTCATTCACCCATGACACAGAGAACAGTTTGCGGATTGTCGCAGGTCAGGAATTGACACACCTTTATTTGAAAAGTGGCGAGGAAATTCGAACGCCGCTTGTCGCCCTGCTATCCTGGCGGGGCACAGACCTCCAGAACGCACAGAATATCTGGCGGCGATGGATGTGGACGCACAATGTGCCGCGGACTACCGATGGCAAGCTCCCGCCGCCCATACTTTTCGGTAACACCTCGCTGGAGTTTAACGAGATGTGTGACGCCAACGAGGAAAACCAGAAGTATTTTATCGACAGATACCGCCAGGAAGGCATTAAGCTTGATTACTGGTGGATGGATGCGGGATGGTATCCTTGTGGCGGGCAATGGCCGAACACAGGCACGTGGGAGCCGGATACCAAACGCTTCCCAGCGGGCTTACGGGCAATATCTGACCACGCTCTAAAGCAGGGTGTTAAAACCCTCGTCTGGTTTGAGCCGGAGCGCGTAGCAAACGGAACTTGGCTGGCAGAAAACCATCCCAAGTGGCTTCTGGGCGGCACATTGCTAAATCTCGGCAATCCTGAAGCACAAAAATGGCTGACCGACCACGTTGACCGCACGCTACGCGAACAGGGCATCGCTCTCTACCGCCAGGATTTCAATATGGACCCGCTGGCGTATTGGCGAAAGAACGACCCGCCGGACCGCCAGGGCATCACCGAAAACCTGCACGTTCAGGGCTATTTGGCCTACTGGGATGAGTTGCGGCGACGGAATCCGAACCTGATTATCGACAGTTGCGCATCAGGCGGCCGCCGAAACGACCTGGAGACTATGCGCCGCGCCGTTGCCCTGCACCCGACCGATTACAACTACACCCACCTCGCCGCAAAGCAGGCATTCCATTACTGCCTGTTTCAGTGGATTCCATATTTCGGCTCAAATACGCTGCCTATCGACACCGTTGACACCTATGCGTTCCGCAGCGGCCATGGTATGGGCGTGGTTTTGGGTTACGACCTGCGTCGTAAAGACCTGGACTGTGCTCTGCTCGGAAAGCTTGTGGAGCAATGGCGAGCAATAGTTCCGTTCTACTATGGTGATTACTACCCATTGACGCCTTACAGCATAGACGAAGACCAATGGATTGCCTGGCAGTTCCATCGTCCCGAGCAGGACGACGGGGCGGTGGAGGCATTTCGCCGGTCCAGAAGTAAAGACGTATCAATGCGTTTCAAGCTATATGGCTTGAATGCCGACGCGGCGTATGAGCTAAAGGACCTTGACAATGACCGCGCACTGAAGATTTCCGGACGGGAATTGATGCAGAAAGGATTTCCAGTGGAACTGCCTGGGCGCCGTCAAGCCGCAACGATTATCTACAAACGCCTCAGAGCACTATCCGCAATAATCACGGCCTCTCCTCAAACAGGTGAGGTGCCGCTGACCGTAACCTACAGCGCAACTGGCTCCTGCGACCCGAATGGCAAGATTGTCCATTATGCGTGGCAATTCGGCGATGGCTCTTCGGCCAAGGGGCTCAACGCCAAGCATACCTACGAGTCGCTCGGAACCTATGTAACAAAACTGACGGTCAAAAATAACAAAGGGATGATGGATACCGCCGACGTCACAATTGCGGTCACGCCGGAGGACACGTTACCTCCCACAGTTGCTTTGGCCACTGCGAACGAAGATGCCGACAAGGTGGTTGTAACCTTCAGTGAGCCGGTCGAGCAGGCAAGTTCGCAAGTGGTCTCAAATTATGCCATTGACCACGAAATCAAAGTCAGCGCGGCTTCACTCGGCCCTGATTTACAAACCGTTACATTGAAGACATCGCTGCTTTCTGAAGGCATTACGTATTCGCTCTCCGTATATAATATAAAAGACCGCGCAGCAAAGCCGCACTCCGTCCAGACAAATACCCTCAAGACGTTCAAGCATACCAGTCTGATTGCCCACTGGAAGCTGGATGACGGACAAGGCCTGATAGCCAACGACTCCTCAGGAAATGCTCTCAACGGCACTCTGCTGAGTGGGCCAACCTGGGTGGATAGCGACATAGGTGGAGCACTAAGTTTTGATGGTGTGGATGATTACGTTACTACGAATACATATTTCCCTGACTTGACATTGCCTTTCTCAATTTCCCTGTGGGTAAATCCGGCGGCCTCTCAGGTCAGGTATGCGGATGTTCTGGGTAATCACGGTGAGCCGTATGTGGGCTTGAGCATACAGCAGGATAAGGATAACACTAACTTATTCGGATTTGGCTACGGCGACGGCAAGCAATGGCAAGGAAGTGGAAACGTCCAGCTTAACGCCAATCAGTGGCAGCACTTGGCGGTAGTGTGTGATGGCACAACGGCGACGTTATATGTTGACGGTGAGAAGAGAGCCAGCGGGCCAGCCGCAAATCCAATTGCACCGAATCCCACGCAAGACTTCAAACTCGGCCAAGGGTATCACACAGGCAGATACTTTCACGGCCTTTTGCGAGACGTGCGTATCTACAAACGGGCGCTGTCTTCCGCCGAAATCAACGAATTTGCAAAGATCGCTAAGCAGTGATTTTTAGAATCAAACGTAACAACTTCTAATACAGCCGCCTGCGATTACCGTAATCACAGCACTATTCGAAAATGATTGTGCCAAACTTTTCAAACTCGTGAAAACTTTTTCCGACCCGGGCCCAGTCCCAGCTTGTAATCTTGCCTTCATCGTAATCAACACGATAGAACTTGGCTCGCCACCGAGTATGCGGCTTTGGGGGAACGTTTTGCAGGGGTTTGAGCAAATCATACGGAACAAAAACCTCGGCTTTCCAACCCGTAACACGGGCACCTGATTGTTTAGAGCCGCCCTCAACCGTGGTGGCCTTCTGTGGGGCTTGGAGGATGGCATTGTCAGCGGCGACATAGTCGCCTGGCTTTATAACACCTTTCTGCCTAAAGATAATTAATGTTCTTATACAAAAAGCGTCAGCAGTTCCCATTATTATTTAGAGAATAAAGAACAATGTCCTGCCACTTGGTTATATTTTTTTGTTGTGCGTATTGCCCAATACTAAAACGACTGTGATCGATTGGATGGCAAATTGAAGTCAAGATATAATGTCAGGTGTTTTATGATGACCAAACAACCGGATAATCTCATCGCCAAAGTTCATAATCTCTTTAATCCTGACAAAAATTTAGCCAACTCCGATTCGTCTTTAAGCTGTCGGACCCATTGTTGCTTACCGTTAGCATCGTACATAACAACGAGAGGGTCAAGTAACACAGAACCTATGACATAAACATTATCCTTTCCATCCATTGCCAGGTAACAAGACCAGATCTCGCGTCCCTCTGGGTCTTTATATCTTGCCCTCCATAATTCTTTGCCACCGCTATCATATTTGAATGTTACAAACTCACACTGCTTCATCCTTTCTATCTCGTTGGAGGCGGCGGAGGAATGGTCAGAAAAACTGTTACTTTTCGTTTTCGGCGACTCGTTGGCTAAAATGTAAATACTACCCGCCTCAGCCAATACCATTGACCGGGGGGAAATCCATTTGTTCCCGGATGTCTCGTAATGCACCTCCCACTTTTGGTGTCCATTGCTATCATATTTGATAGTAACCATCTCTGTGTATTCATCTTTTGTGCCGCCACTATCCCCTACTACATAGACATTCCCTCCGCTATCAACTCTCAGTATATCGGCACTACTGATATAGGATATTGCTTCTCGGTTTGGAGCCCATCGAGCCCTCCACAAAGGCTTATCATTTGGATCAAATTTGACCGTATCAAGCTCCTTTCCGTCAAGGCACTCCGCAACGTAGAAGTTTCCTGTCTCATCAACGGCAATGTCCTCTGCCTCGCACCATTCCTCTGGAGCAGAGCTAAAAGAATATAATTGCCGACCATTTGTATCGTATTTCACTATGAGCGAGAGCGATATATGCTCACGAAGGGGCTCAAGAATATCAAAATCCGAGGACTTAAAACCTGGTTCGAGCATAAATTCACCTGCGATATACACGTTATTTTTAGAGTCAACGGCCATCGCACGAGGTTCAAACCATGACTTCGGAGGAACATTGTAACGAGCTTGCCACAACTTTTTCCCGTTCTTGTCGAGTTTAATAGTGGTGCAGTTATAATCCCCTTTTCGATTCGGAACTGTAACGGCCACATAGAAGTTACCATTAGAGTCAACTGTAAATGCCTTTGCTAAACTTTCAGAAGACCCTCGCACCTTCAAATTACGTCTCCAGACTTTTTTACCATTTTTATCATATTTGGACACAACGCTAGTGAAACGAGAGCTGAGCCAGTCGGGCCCACCAAGAAAATATACGTTGCCCTCTTTGTCAATTGTTATCCCCGTTCCAAACTTGGGTTCTGGGTAAAAAAAATCAATATATTCTCCACGATATATTCCATTGCTGGGCACATCATTGGGTCCGGCACACACAATTGCTGGTTCAGGAAAATTTTTGCCGGCATCGTCCAGCACCAGCACCCAATCGAGATGTTCGTCTGCATCCGGCGGCAAAAATTCACGCTCACCTGTGTTGGGAAACTCGCCAATTAGCTTCGGCTCGCCATTGCGCGGATTGAACCACCACGCCTTTACCTTTGAGCCGCTAATTTTGTCCATCCGCACCTTGAACTTCCGGCCAACCGGTGCGTAAATCATCGCATAACTGCCGCTGCTGTCGCGCGTTGCAGCAAAATGGTATCGGCCGGCACCGGGCACCGACGTGGGAACGCGGTCTGTAACA
>CAZKOQ010000215.1:0-6034 GCA_964554425.1 uncultured Pirellulales bacterium
AAGTAACTATGAAACTACTTTTCAACCATACCAATCTCCGACGCACGGAGCCGGAGCAGTATCACCATCAAGATTACAGGCAGCAGAACCTGGATTAACAATTGCAGATATGCCCAAACGAGGGCCATTTGCCCATATTCCTGGACACCCATCATTCGTACCGCGGTAGCAGAAAAGAACAACCATGCAACATTAAGAACTACTATAGCAGCAATAAAACCCAAAAAAAGTTTGATTCTTATAGTAAAGTTGTCGAGCCATCGACTCAACATCAGGATATTCCAGTCGTGTTTCCAGGCCAGGCAAAAAAGAAGAATCACCAGCCCCAGAATTGCTATGTTTGAGAGAACGCCCACCGCTCCCAGGCCATAACCTCTTACGCCGCCCAGCCCTGCAAGCAAAACACACACCTGCGAGACGGCATTAGCAAGGTAACTGGCCAGTAGGTAAGTTAAGACGCCCGCGACCATCCAGAATATTCTCCTTCTCAGCATACCTGCCCAATTTACCTTGGCGAACTCGCCGGCAAGAGTTCCGGTGTCGCCAACTCGATGTGCAGCTACCCAAAAGGCCTCTTCGCCCGACAGCTTCGAGGCAATCAACCGCTCAATTTCTTCTCTTAAATGGCTTTCAAGCTCATCAACATCTGACTTACCGAAGGTCTCCGATTGAGCCAATGCGCAACGCCACTTTTTTATCTGCTCATTTATGTCAAACATAATTTTTTCTCCCATAATCGTCTCAGGGTCGAATATGTCACCATCCATTGACTTTTTTGTTCCTTCAATGCCTCGCTGCCTTTTTTCTTGAGGCGGTAATACCTCCGTTTTCTGCCTGTCTCGGAAACACAATTAAAGGACTTTATCAATCCTTGATGTTCAAGCCGATGCAAAACAGGATAAAGCATCCCATCCGTCCATTCCATCCGCCCGCCGGATAATTGGCGAACACGCTTTATGATGGCGTAACCGTAACTATCCCCCTCAGCCAGAATGGAAAGAATCAGCGGAGTAGCCGATGCAGCAACCAAATCCTTTTTTACAGCCATATTAGCGCCTCCAGTTATTATACCTGACAGCTATATACATAATACATCTATGTATTATATTGTCAAATAAAAAATCCCGAAATTTCAAAAATTTCTCTAACTTCCAAAATGACAGTAAGTTAGCTTGCTCAAACTGACCGATTTTATTGTCATGCTGAGCCGAAAGGCGAAGCATCTGGCCGCAATTTACTGTCATGTTGAGCCGAAGGCGAAACATCTGGGCCACAAGTGAGTGTCAAATTTAATCCATTGGTCAGATTCTTCACTCCTTCGGCTTCGCTCACCACAGGTCGCTCAGGACAGGTTCGCTCAGAAGGACAAGTTGCTATATTCTCTTATGAATAAAGAACTTATGATTATTGATGCCATTGTATCGGTCAGTTTGAGTTAGCTTAAATATTACTGTCAGACTGCCCTTATGCTTCTTCTATCACCTCAAAGCCGAGCAGTGCGGCTATCTGCTCGACAGGACGTTTGAGGTCGCCGTAGAAAGTAACGCGGTGCCAGCCCCACTGGTCCCAGTATTTCTGAAGCTTATCAATATCGCCCTTCGGCTCAGCAGCCAACTTTGTTCGGCAGGCCTTATCCTCATCAATGTTGGCCACGGCTTTGCCCTGATGGAATATCACCTTGCGATTGTCCGGGTTGAACTCAAGTGTAGTGGTCATCTCGCCTAACGGCATAAGCGACCGCACACAAGCGCCTTTGCGGTCCTCGGAGTGGCTGCGTATATGATACGGATTAGCAGAGCCATTTGGGCCGAAGACCTTGCTTGGCGCAACACAATGTGCGTAGATAATCTGGTTTTTAGAGGTGTCGATGACAGGGTCGGAGATATAGCCCGGTCGCCCGACTAAATAACCCATAAGCAGCATCGTGATAGTCGAGGTAAGGTCGCCCTCGCAGGCGCCTACGAAGCCATCATTGTTAAACTGGAAAAATCCCAGGCACGGATATGCCGTAATATGTCCGCCGTAGAACCCGCCTAAGCAGTTGATAGCGATGGCCTGTGCTTTGTTTTGCTGCATCAGTTCCCGCATAGCTAAATACATAGCTGCTGAATTCTCAATCTCCTGATGCGATGGCTCCACAATCTTTTCCGCTTGCTTGGTCCATCTCTCTGCCACCTTGCGGGCCTCGCTGCGGTCGGCCTTCTTATAAAGCTCGTTCAGCCCGTCATAATTCATCTCGACGGTCTTAGCGCCAAATATTTTTTCAACACCTTCAGCAGAGCAGCCAAAACCGCCCCCTATCCGCAGGATTACAGTTGACCGCAGCTTCTTAATACACTCAAAGCACTTGGCCGCCTGGATTACGTCCTCAATCTTCGATGACGAGACGCCGGCCACCTTCAGCCCCTGCCTTTGGGCTGCCGAATAAGCAATCAGAAATTCCCCCGACCCGCCATACAGGTCATCGGCAAAAATAGTAGGCCTGCCCGATGCAGCAATAGTCTGAGGCACGCCTGTCCATATACCGACCATATAGATAAGATACCCATCGACCTCCTTGTCGCCTTCGAGGATTTTTTTGGCCTCATCTGCATTCTGCGCTGTGGCCGGCAGAAACTCTATGCCGGGACAGCCCTTCGTAAGTTTTCCCAACAGCTCCTTCTTGCGTCCTTCATAATCGTAGCCGATATTCGGCCAGGTGGGGCTCTGCGGCGGTATATGCGTAAACACAAGACGCACCCTGGCCTTCTCATCGCCGGCCGGCGGCTGTGCCGATGCCGGTATGGCGGTGGTCAGGGCCGATATGCCTGCAAGGCCGGCTGCGCAGGCGGCACAGCCGCCAAGAAACTGCCGCCTCGACAGCTCACAACCTTGATTGCCGATTTTCAGATTCGATTGATGCCGTTCATTTTTAGATTTCATAATGACCTCCTATTTCTATTGCCGTTTTCTACGTTAATTGAAGCCGTATTTATACCACATATCGCCGTGAATTGTCACATCTAATCTTTCACAAATCCAACTACGACCGCGATTACACCAAAATCCCTTGCAAAAACCAGAACCTTTCGCTATAAAATCATTAAAATATATAACAAACTGTCATTGCGAGCCCCGATGTCGTTTATCGGGGCGTGGCAATCTTATAAACTGGAGCAGTGGCCGAGCGGTTTAAGGCGGCGGTCTTGAAAACCGCTTCTCGAGTAATCGGGACGGGGGTTCGAATCCCTCCTGCTCCGATTGGCCTTTGGCCAACAGAGCAGTTGAGCATTTGAACAGGTGAGCAGGTGAACAGAAGAGCTTACGCAATTGCGGTCAACTGTTCAACTCTCTACTGGTCAGATTTGGGTTCAAGGCCGTAGGCCGGAATCTCTCCTGCTCCGTTATTTTGCTGTATGTGAAGCAACGTCCATATTTCGGACGGCATTTTTTAGAAAGGCAGAAATTGTATGAACAAAAAACATATTAGCTTAACACCCATATCGCTCGTAATGTTATCTGGAATCTGTTTATTTTACAGTGGCCCACTTTTTGCACAGTTCCGTGCTGCCGTTGCCATCCGTAACGTAACGCCTGACCCGCTTCTTCCCGTCTCAGGCGGCGTGGGACCAGCCGAACCTGTCAATCGCAAAATAGGGGAACTGACGGTGCGCGCCCTGGTTTTTGAAAATGGCAATATTCGCATTGCAATTTGCAGCGCCGACTTCCTCGGCTTCCCCAGCATCCTTTGCAACAATGTTCGCCGGCAGGTTACGAGCATCCCACCAGAGAACATCCTTATCGCCGCCACGCACAACCATAGCGCGCCGGATTGTTACGGCTTTCCGGACAAGGATGGTAAAACCGGCTCTGACATCGCATACTTGAACAATGTCTGCGATAAACTTGCCGACGCTATCAAGCAGGCGCTCAGCCAGTTGCAGCCGGCACATATCAAAATAGCGACAGGCAAAGCAAGGGGCAAAATTGCATATAATTATTACGCTGAGAAACTCTTTGACCCGCGCTGTCACGTCATCCAGGCCCTCGACGTCGAAGGCAAGCCGTTAGCCACCCTTGTCAACTACGCCTGCCACCCCGAAGTAATCGGGCCGGACCAGGGCATCCTCTCTCCGGATTTTGTCGGGCCGCTTTATGAGCAGCTAAACAAACGAGGCGGCGGCACCGGCATCTTTATCAATAGCGCAGCAGGAGGAATGGTTACCGCCGACTGCCGGGGTCCTGATGGTAAAGACATCCAAACCTGGGACGAGTGCATACGCATCGGCCATCTTCTCGCAGACCAGGCCCTTGCCATTATTACAGATGCTCCCGTCCAGAAAAACCCGAAGTTGTTCTGCGCAAGCACAACCGTCGAATTCCCCGTTGAAAGCGAAATTCTGCTGGCCGTTATGAAGCTCTCTCCTCTAAGTTACAAGCTAAACGAAAAAGGCAAGGTCGCCGCTCAGGTCAACGTCGTAAACATCGGCGACGCTCAAATACTGACAATTCCCGGCGAAGCCCTGCCTAACATCGGCTACTATCTGAAACGAAATATGCACGGCAGGCACAATCTGCTCTTCGGTCTGACCAACGATGCCTTCGGCTACATCTTGACAAAGGTGGACTGGAATAGTTTTGACCGTTATGATTACATTACCAGAACTTGCCTCGGTGAGATGACCGGCGAAATCTTCATTGACCAGGCGCTTAAATTAGTTGACGCCTCTCCTCGCCCATAGAACACCACCATCACAACTCAAGACAGGCAAGAAGCACAAGAACAAAAGACGTTCCGTCTGAAACCGGATATTTGATGCCCCCTTCAAAATTTTTTCAGATTTTACTTGATTACGCTGCCTATGATGAATTGAATTATAAATAAATAAAGATAACGTAGGAAGCGTTAACCGGTCCTGCAAGGAGGCAGAAATGACCGACTTCGACCTCGATAGTATAATGGAAGAGGATGGCTATATCCCAGAAGCCCCAACGGAGGGATTAGCAGAAAACTTCGATAGTGACGCTAAATTGTGTGCCGACAGCGCCTGCCAGCTCTGCGGCCATAAAGGTTTGGAGCTCAGGTCTTTTATCGACTGGTCAACTCTCGTTCACAAAGCTTTTTCCGAATGTCCCCTCTGCGGCAATATTGAGCAGCTTTAAGCCAATCAAAAGCACGTTATTAAAAAACACAATCCTTTGCTTCTTGCGTTTTACCTTGATTCACAACAATGTAAATTCTATAATCTCAATGCGCTTTGGTTAATAAAGAGTTAAAAATGGCAAAAGAAACGAGTATAATTATCCCATCCGAGCAGGTTGAAAACCTAATTTTCGTAATCCGGGGGCAGAAAATCATCCTTGACTCAGACCTTGCACAACTATACGAGGTAACTACCAGACGCCTGAATGAACAGGTGAAACGCAATAAAGAACGCTTTCCAGATGATTTTATGTTCCGACTTTGCAAAGAGGAATTTGAAAACTTGAAATCGCAATTTGCGACTTCAAATTCAACCTGGGGCGGCAGACGCAAATTACCATACGCTTTTACCGAGCATGGTGCGATTATGGCTGCCAGCGTCTTAAATTCCCAGCGGTCTGTTCAGGCAAGTATCTATGTCGTCAGAGCTTTCGTCAAATTGCGCCAAATGCTGGCAACACATAAAGAACTCGCACACAAATTTGAAGAGCTCGAGCGCAAACTACAGACCCACGATAAACAAATCCAGCCGTTGGTAACCGCCATCCGCGAGCTTATGCTCCCGCCCCAAACAAAACCAAAGAAACAAATCGGCTACCTCACCGAATTAAAAGGACACAAACAGCAAAATAAGAGAGCGAAGGCAAAAAAGTGATAAACCCATAGTTAGTGTAAATTCTCCTCTGTAAATTTGTTTTAGTAAGGCATGTGGTGAAGTGAAGAAAAGTTCCCCAAAAAAATGTCATACCTTTAGCAACGAGTATCGTGCATCAAGCTATCAAGTATCGAGGTTAAAAAATGCACATTGATTCATACCAATTTGGCGAAATTGTTATTGATGGAGTTAGCTAC
>CAZKOQ010000216.1:0-1325 GCA_964554425.1 uncultured Pirellulales bacterium
ACCTGCTGTCGCTGAATGACAAAGCCCTTGTGCGGACTCTTTGCCATAGGCAGTAACATCTCCGTCAGACAGTGCGTCTCACCGCAGCTTGTGCAGGTAAAGTGCGGATGGCACTGGTTTTCGCTGCAATTGTCCGCCAGCTCAAAATGCCACGCCCTTTTTTCTATATATGCCTTATGCACCACACCTGCTCCGAATAAATTCTCCAGCGTGCGGTAAATGGTAACCTTATCGAGCTGCTTCTTGCCTAAGCGATGGGCAATCTGTTCCTGTGTCAGTGGTCTCCTTGCCCTTATCAGCACCTTCAATACCGCTACCCTGCAATCGGTGCAGTAAAGTTTTGCTGTCTTTAGCATCCCCCTCGCTCGCATATCTAAATTTGCTTTCATAATCCCGCCATAAAACGCTAATGATGTTGGTGTGGCAGGTCTGTTC
This sequence comes from uncultured Pirellulales bacterium, assembly GCA_964554425.1. GTDB lineage: Bacteria > Planctomycetota > Phycisphaerae > Sedimentisphaerales > Anaerobacaceae > CAYWXK01. Next base: position 436 of record CAZKOQ010000216.1, read on the forward strand.
CTGCCCTGACAAACAGCATCGGAAAAACTATATCGCTGAAACAGCACGGCAGCCACACCGCTATAAAAAGGACGATAAACATCCCGGCAATTATCAACACCGTTGCCTCGCTGTAGGTGTTCATCATAATATGCGCCGCTGATGCCCACGTGCTCACGAGTATATGCCCCGCGTGTGGGAGCTTCGTCCTCGGCAAAAAGTATGCTATTAAAATCCCCAATAGCGCCGCCGGATTAACGATATACCATTCCTCGATAAAACCTATATGGATTTTCGGCTCATAATGACCGGCTTGCTCACCTGCAATTTTATCTGTGTGTAAATCGCCAAGTTGATAACCGCTATGGACCTGAGCTTCGGTTGGCACTGCCACTCCGAGGATGCTTTCGCCGAAGAAAGGAATAATCGAATCGCTCAAAGTCGCCACGCCTATCGACCCAAAATAGCCAACAAGCAGCACTATAATAAAGCTCCTGGTTTTTTCATGCAGCCGGAATAGCGACGCGGTTACTATCGCCGACAAAACCACATGTGCAGGGTGGAATACATAAAAGAGGCGATACATTGTCTTCCCTGAAAGGTCTCTAAAAAGCAGCATCATCACGATGCCCGTAACAGCCCCAAACAATGTGAACGGTGCGTGTGCCTTAAGCTCTATCAGAACGTTCGCAAACCGACTTCTCATTTGTCCGCCTATAATTCAGGATACTCCGGCAATAAGACTTTTACATACCATTTACAACTGCGGCCAAAAGGATGTTATCAAATATGCAACTAAGTTGCAAATCTTTTTTTGCAATTTTTTACAAAAACATCTCATCTCGCGGTTATCAAAGTTCCTCGCTGTGTTGTTTAGCCCTTGTCCGACATTCGTGTGGCGGAGTCGCTGG
>CAZKOQ010000216.1:1335-6014 GCA_964554425.1 uncultured Pirellulales bacterium
AGGTATGATTTGAAGGGTTGTCATGCTGAACAAAGTGAAGCATCTGGCTAACAAACGCAATTTTACTCTCATAAGCCAGATTTTTCGCTCCACTTCGTTTCGCTCAAAATGACACCCATTATTTGATGTGTGACTGACCACTACTATTCTCTATTGGTAGCCAGAAACGTATCTACAGGGAGAAGAATGGTTATCGGTACCTGTGGAGAAAATAACTAACAGCGCAATGAGAATCCTGAAGACAAAATCGGAACTCAACGAGATAAAAAAGGATTGCGTCCTGACCATCGGGAATTTTGATGGCGTGCATATCGGCCATCAGGCAATTCTTACAGCTGCAAAGAGAGCCGCTTCCAAAAGAAAAGCCCAGCTTGCCGTTATGACTTTCAACCCACACCCGCTCTCTATTTTATTCCCAGAAAAAAACCCCGGCATTCTTACCCCGCTGCCGTTGAAGAAACATTTGCTTACCGGATTCGATGTTGATTACCTTTTCATAGTTAAGACCACCAGATGGCTTCTAAACCTTTCGCCTCCGGATTTTGTCCATAAATTCCTGGTTGAGCATATTCAGCCCAGCGTAGTGGTTGAGGGCGAAAGCTTCAACTTCGGCCTCAATCGCGAAGGAAACATCCATACACTGCGACAATTCGGCAATAATAACGGCTTCAAACTAATCGTTGTCGAAGCAAAAAAAATCCGCCTTTCGAGCGGGAAACTGCTAAAAGTCTCCAGCACCGTCATTCGTAACTTGCTTGCAACCGGCAACGTGGCCGATGCTGTTATTGCGCTGGGTAGGGCATACCGGCTCATTGGAAAGATTGTCCCGGGCCGGGGCAAAGGAAGAAAGCTCGGCTTCCCAACCGCAAATATGAAGCTCCCCTTTCAGCTCATCCCCGCAGAAGGCGTCTATGCCGGCTTTGTCGAAGTAGCCGATACTCTCAATCAACTTTTATCTGCCCACCAGAGAATCCCCGCTGCCTTCAGCATTGGCAGGCCGAGTGTGTATGGTGATAAACCTCCTTTGTTGATAGAGGCGCATCTGCTCGCTAATAATGTCGGGCGGCTTTATGGCAAGTGGCTCGCTATGGATTTCATCCGGCGAATCCGCAGCCAGAAGAAATTCAGAACCGATTCAGCCCTCTCCGTCCAGATTGCCCAAGACTGTAAACAGGCAAAGAAAATTCTTTCTGGAGACCGAATGTAAATGTCCGGCTCAGAACAGAGCACTAATGAGAGCGTTATATCTTCTACCAGCCGCTTGATAGATGCTTTCCGAAGGCACAGGTCGAACATCTCTCTGATTTCACTTTTGGTAGCTAATACAATTCCGTTGTGGGGCATCCTCTTTTTTGGCTGGGATGCCTTTTCGATAGTGGTGTTATATTGGGCTGAAAATCTCATTATCGGCTTTTACAACATCCTCAAGATTGCCTTTGTCAAAGTGCCGCATCTTTCCGGACACCTTGCGAAACTTTTTTTCGTTTCCTTTTTTATCATCCATTACGGCGGTTTTATGGGTGTCCACGGCATCTTTATTTTATTTCTGTTTAAGAGGGGGCAGGGGGCAGCATTCTCCGGTGGAAGTGCCCCTTGGCCTTGTTTCCTGATTTTTGTTCAGTTGCTATTAGGTGTGATAAGACAGATGTGGCTGGTTATGCCTGATGGTATGCGGCTTCCTCTCGGAATCTTCCTTGCAAGTCACGGCGTTTCCTTTGTCCACAATTTTCTAATTAGAGGTGAATATGCCTCCACAAATCCCTCGAAACTAATGAGTCAGCCGTATGCAAGAGTTGTCGTAATGCACATTGCTCTTCTGGTCGGCTGTTTTGCAGTTGCTGCGTTAAATTCTCCTTTGCCGTTGCTGTTGGTCCTTATAGTCCTCAAGACCGTTTTGGATGTCAAATTGCACCTTCGCGAGCATAGCGATAAGCAATACTAGCAATTTGCATTCTTGAGGCGTTTTGTCAGACATTGAATTGGATACCAGAAACATTATAATTCACCTTATGCGTCAGAAAGATACAAGTCCGGAGGCCGAACAGGTCTTGCTGGATATATATCGCAAAATGCCTGCTGCCGCTAAATTCGAGCGAATCTTTAGCGCCTACCAGTTTGGCAAAATCCTCGCAATGGCGGGCTTGAGGTATTTGTATCCTGACGCCACCGAAAAGCAAATTTGGTTCCTTTGGGCCAAACGCCACCTCGGCGAAAAACTCTTTAAGGATGTTTACGGAGAGATACCTGATGAATAATCCTCAGGAAATAGTTGTGGTGGCGGATTTCGTTGATATGCTCGAACAATTGGGGATTGCTTACACCATAGGAGGTTCTCTGGCCAGTTCTATGTATGGAGCAGTTCGTTTTACTCAGGATGCCGACCTGACGGTTGAACCCTTTGATGATAAAGCCCAGAAGCTTCTCAAATTACTTGAGCCAAAGTATTACATCAGCAGGGATGCAATGTATAATGCCTTGAAACGGAAAAGCAGCTTTAATATCATTCATTTTGAAACAGCGTTTAAGATAGATGTTTTTGTTCGCAAAGACACCGCTTTTGAAAAACAGTTATTATCTCGTCGAAAATTATTGAAGCTGTCGGACGCGCTGGAGAAATCCTTCTATGTTGTTTCGCCGGAGGATATCATTCTATTGAAACTCCAGTGGTATCGGGACAGTAGCTTTGCTTCCGAGCGTCAATGGAGCGATGTCATTAGTGTATTGAAAGTTCAAGCTGGAAAGCTGGATTTCCGGTATCTAAAGAAATGGTCGGGTATTTTGGTGGTAAACGAACTGCTGGAAAAAGCTGTATCCGAAGCTAAATAGTTTTCGCAGCATCAACGCCACAAAGGGTGGCTACAAAAAAGTCACTGTTACAATATTACTATGCCGGTATAAAGGGATTAGCAATGTTCGGTTATGAGTTAGCCGTTATTATACTTATGTTGGTATTCAACGCCTTTTTTGCCGCCTACGAAATGGGCCTTGCATCCATATCACGCGCCCGCCTTGCAGTATTGCTGGGCGAAAAGAAAAAAGGCGCCGCCGAAGCGGCCTTTATGAAAGATAAAATGGAGGCGAGCTTAGCTACCATTCAGCTCGGAATCACATTAGTTGGGGCTATCGCCGCCGCAACAGGCGGAGCTGGCGTGCAGGAAAGCTTTGTCCCTTATCTTCAGCATACACTTTCCATCTCCCAACCCGTTTCCAGAGTCCTGGCAATAATAGTCCTGATAATACCTCTTACCTTTGTCATTATAGTCTTCGCCGAGCTTGTCCCCAAAATGATTGCCCTGAACAACAAAGAATGGATAGTGCTTCGGCTTTCCCCATTTATGAAAGTCCTCTCTCGAGCCATTTATCCGGTTGTCTCGGTAATCGAAATTACAGTTAAGAAAGTGGTGGGTCTGCTGACCCGCTTGGTCCATATAGAGCCGAGTTCCCAGCGGCAGTGGTTCCACGAATTAAAAGCCGCCGTCTCTCTGGCCAGAACATCAAAGCTGATGGGTGAAAGGGAAGAAAAGATAGTTCTCGCCGCAGCGCATCTATCTACACATCTTGTTCGAGATATAGCAATATCAGCCCAAGATATATCTATGATTTATGTCAAAGATACGTTGCCCAATGCCCTTGTCAAAGCGCATCTCGATATGCACACGCGATTTCCAGTTTGCACAAAGGAAAATGACCCTCAAAGCATTGAGGGCTACGTCAATTTCAAAGATATTATAGCGGCGCTGAGAGTAAATCCTTCTGACCCGACTATCAGAGGTATATCAAGACCTATAAAAAAAATAAATGGAGACACGCCTTTGTCGCAACTTCTCGAGATGATGATACGCGAAAAAAACCACATCTCCATCGTTACCACTACCGAAGGCGCTGTTCTCGGAATGGTAACGTTGGAGGATATTATCGAAGAGCTTGTCGGCGAAATTGAAGATGAGTTTGACCGTCTGCCGACGCATATTCACCCTTGCGGCTCGTCCTCTTGGATTATGGGCGGCGGCGTCCCGATGAACACTGTTGCCGCTACAGCGGGACTTGACTGGTCAGGTAAATTCAGCAACGGCAAAGTCCCTACCCTTGCTGAATGGTGCGTCCAGCAGCTTGGACATCCTTTGGAAGGCGGCGAATTTATTGAAGGCGATGGCCTCAAAGTCGTGCCTCGCAAATTCCGCAGAAAAAAGCTGTCAGAGGCCACCGTAACTGTTATAGGTCCATAATTTATTGTCATGCTGAGCCGAAGGCGAAGCATCTGGCCGTAGAAGAGGGAAAAATTTTTTGTTTGATGGCCAGATTCTTCGCTTCACTTCGTTCCTTCGACTTTGCTCAGGACAGGTTCGCTCAGAATGACAAGGAACTATATTCTTTCAAATAAAAAACTTATAATTACTAATGCCATCGTATCAGTCAGTTTGAGTTGTTAGAATTTTCTCTGTGTTCTCGGTGTCCTCTGTGGCAAGAATAAAAAGGAATCGGAATGGATTTTCAAAAAGCAGTTGAGTTAATTGGCAAATCGAACAAAATTCTGCTCACAACACACATCAAGCCCGATGGCGATGCCTGCGGCTGTCTTGTCGCACTCTCTGATGCCCTGACCGCTCTGGGCAAGCAAATTCAGTTGCTTCTGCTCTCGCCATTCCCCAACTGGTATGGCTTTCTCTTCACCGAAAAAA
>CAZKOQ010000217.1:0-5952 GCA_964554425.1 uncultured Pirellulales bacterium
CAAAATCAAATAGAGTTGGCTCTTTTTTCTCGGGAATCTGTTCTGCCCCTGGTTCTCCCACTTTAGGAGGCCAGTTTTGCGGAGCATCAGCCGGATTAGGATAATAAACCATATCTGACCCTTCAAACGGCATCAGAACATTCCCGACAAGTAAACCATCTTTTGTAACCTGAAAAGCAAGAAATATTTCGCCCTTGAATGTGCGTACCAGCCTGCGAAAATATGTTGTCCTTAGAAACAGGACGCCCGGCTCATAAACTGTTGCCGTAAATGTTGCCGAAACCTTGTCTCCCGAAACAGCTAATTGATTCTCAACCGCTTCAATTCGCAAAAAGGGAATATCCTCCGTCTGTTGTTTGCGAGTCTTGTCCTCCCTCACAATTGATATCATCCGTTCAAGTCTGGGCTTGCCCACTACAAAAAACGCGTTTTAAACTCCCTCGCCCGTCTCTTCTGCGAATATACCCCCACCCTTTTTATGCCGATACAGAGCTTTCATTTTCTCTCTGATTCTTATTTTCTCGAAAACTTATCAAATCACCAATAATACTTTCTTTCACCGTTATTGCACATCTTCCATTTAGCCGCCTTCACCGGACTATGGCAGAATTATCAATCCGGTTGACAACCGGCTAACAGCCATTTAAAATAATCCAAAACCAATAAGTTAATATCGGTCAGAACCGAATTCTTTAGGAGTTTTGTCTGAAACTCGCAAGTTTTAAAGGCGAAAAACTACGAGAAAATAACTTATGCTTACGGAAAACAAAATAAAAATCTACCAATACCCCAAAGATTTTATAAATAAAATTATTTGTGGCGACAGTCTAGAATTAATTAGAATTATTCCAGACAAAGAAATAGATTGCATCATTACTGACCCTCCTTACGGACTTAACAAGAATGGAATAAAAAATGATAAAGATCTAAGTCTGTTTTACAATATTCTACCAGATTGTTACCGGGTTTTAAAAGATGGAAGCTTCTTTATTACCTTCTTTAGCACAAAATGTCTTCCGGATTTATTCAAAAATAATCCTTTTACTTATTTTTGGCAATTTGTGTTATATTGCCCGGAAGGTAGCGTTCGGTCGCCTATCGGATTTACAAAATATATGTCCTGTTTTGTTTTCAAGAAAGGTAATCCAAAACTGGTAAAATTGAAGACGGATATATTTAAGGATACCCCTGGCAAAATGGTCGAACCAGACGAAGGATTTATTGATCATCCAACCCCAAAGCCAAAACATTTTATAAAAGAAATTATGGATATGACTACTTTAGAAAATGATTTGATCCTTGACCCTTTTATTGGAAGCGGAAGCACTGCGGTAGCCTGTAAACAACTAAATAGAAGATTTATTGGTTGCGAAATCAAAGAAGAATATTGTTCGATGGCTAAAGAAAGATTAGCGAAATTTTCACTCGGAGAGCCAAAAAAATTAAAAAATCTTGGCGGTGATTCCCTTTTTGCAAACTAAATTAACCCGTTTAATCTATCCTTGATTATTTTTTCAATCTTGTCAACATGACCCATATTGTCAGTTTTTATTTTGTAATAATTTACAATTTTTTTCTGAAGAGAATTGCCCATTTCTTTAAAAACCCTGTTGGTCTTAATTGCATATGAGACATAAATATCTTTATTTTGTTCTACATCTTCTACATCCACAAGCGGAGACAAATTTCCATATAGCCACAAGTTTTTAGGATTAAACAGACTTTTAAGCGAATAAAGATATGAATACTTATAGAAGTTTTCTAATGTTACAACAATTCCATTGGGATGTTCTTTTGTAATAAAAGAAGCGTTCTTTTTTAAAGAATTAAAATCACGAAAAGTGTAATAATATAAACCGATAGGAGATTTTTTTACATCATATTTGCGGGGAGGATATTTATTAATATATCCATCCGTAGTTTTAAAGTCGGATAAAACAAACGTCTTGTCACTATCTAATATATTAAATCTAAAACTCCTAATATAATCGAATGTCATTCCCTCTGCATTTTTCTCGTAAAGCGCAACCAATATAGGGAATTTACCAAAGCCTGTTCCGGAAAATAATGCACTCGAAAATATTTCTCCCTTGATTAATCTGTAGTTATTTCTAAAATCACGTAACCGTTTGAAGTTAGCTTCTTTAATTAAATATGACAAAGGATGCAATACACAAACTATATCTGCATTTAGCTTGTTATAGGATTTTAAAAATGAAACCCCTAAATCTCTATCGTGCAAATCTTCATCGCATATAATCTCGCCTTTTTCTCCGTTTCTGAACTCTGAGGTTATATCATTATAAGGAGGATTCCCAATTATTATTAAAAATGCAGTAGAGGGTATGGAGTATTTATCCCGATGAACTTCAATCAAAGAATTCGTATGAAATACTTTATCCGTATCAAACCGTTGCCTTAAAAATGCACACGCCTCGCCATCACAGTCTGCTATCCGATAGTCGTTTCTGCTAAGATTAACTAAAAATGCTCCGCACCCACTTGCACTATCAAATATCACAACATTTTTTTTATTATTCAACAAATAGGGTTGAATAGAATTATAAACTCTGGTTACCAGCTTTTCCGGAGTATAATACCCCCCCAATTGGATTTTTTTATATTTAGGCAAATGTTCCGCTGTATGTGCTTGCATAATGATCACCCAATTATTTCAAGCAATGTTTTAATAATTTGAGTAATATCGTAATTATGACGTTTGGAAGCCATACCGAAAACTCTCATTAAATTTGAAAGATTTTTAACGTTACTTTGACTAATAACATATATTAGCTTATTCCCCGAAACAGATGGCTTACCCAAAAGGTCTGACGAATTCTTAAAAGATTTTAGAGGTATACAAAAATAAACCATTGGCTGAACACCGGAAGCATATTGTTGTTTCTGAATAGAAACTTCTATTTGCGTTTCATCTAAAGTTTCAATCATAAAAAGTGTAGGCAACTTAATGCTGGTTTCTTCAAAATTTACCCCATTGATAGTAAGTCTTGAATGATGCTCGACACTAATTACTTTTTCATCAATAAAATGCGTATATTCCCGTACTTCATCAAGTAAGCATTTGACTTCTTCTTTTGAAATAAGATTCAGCTCGATAGCTGTATAAAAAATTTCTGACAATTCGTAAGGATACTTAATTTTTCCATTACTTCCGATAAAAGATTTTTTGTTTAATTTTGTGTTCTTTTCTTCACCTCCAGCATCTTTGACAGAAACATCATACCCTATTTGCCATTCTAAATATGCTTGTTCGTCAAAAAGACATTCTCTTGTCGAAAAGATTTCACCAAAATCTAATCTATTTTTTCTTTTCTTAAATCTGAATTTTCCAGAGTTAGTAGCAGGTATAACCAGCCAAATATTTTTTTCTTTAATAATATATTCCACTTTTATCTCCGAAGTTAACAAAAATTATAACTTAGAAAACTTACAAACTCAACCAATTTCATCCGCTTAATAAAAAATCCATCTTTCATATTTTATTTCCTCTGATTCTTCCAGCGAATTAAACCCTCATAATCTGTATTTATCGCGGCAATTTCACCACCCCATTTTACCCTCAAACTTAAAACCCGCAAACCAAAAACCTGACTCTATTGACCAGCGGCTAACGACCGGCGACTAACTCGCACCCCACTCTCATTTTTACCCGCCTACGGAGGGTTTACTCCAAAAACCAACTATTTTTTGGATATTGCCTTTCGGATTTCCTTATTTATCCTGACGCTGCACCATTTCTGGCCGCACATCGAGCAGTAATCAGCAGAGGACAGTTTATCCTTGCCGATTTCCTTACAGGCCTCGCGGTGCATTCGCTCAGCCGTCTGTGGGTCAAGCGACTGGGCCAAGTGTGCATTCCAGTCTAAATTGCTTCTGGCAACACTTAGTTTTCTGTCCCGGTCGGCGGAACCTTTTAAGCCGCGCGCGACATCGGCGGCGTGAGCGGCGATTTTCGCCGCAATCACACCCGCCCGAACATCCTCGGCATCAGGCAATCCAAGATGCTCTCTGGGCGTAACATAGCACAAAAATGATGCGCCGTAAAAGGCGGCAGCGGTCCCGCCGATTGCCGATGTTATATGGTCATAGCCGGGCGCAATATCCGTAACCAATGGCCCAAGGACATAAAATGGAGCGCCACGACAAATCTTTTGCTGGATTTGGATATTGTATTGTATCTGGTCGAACGGCACATGGCCGGGGCCTTCCACCATAACCTGACAGCCATTTTCCTGCGCCCTTTGTGTCAGCTCGCCTAACGTCTTCAATTCCGCCATTTGCGCCTCATCGGTAGCATCGGCTATTGCGCCAGGACGCAGCCCATCGCCGAGTGAAAAGCACACATCATATTCCGCCATTATGCCGCACAAATCATCGAACATCTCATAAAGCGGATTTTGCCTGTTGTGGGACAGCATCCACTTTGCAAGTAGCGCCCCGCCGCGACTAACGATACCCATAATCCGCTTCGCAAGTAACGGCAGGTACTCTTTCAATACGCCCGCGTGAACCGTAAAGAAATCCACGCCCTGCCTGGCCTGTTTTTCAAAGCAATCAAAAATCACCTTATGGTCAATATCCTCTACGCCTCTTCCTTCTATAACCTGATAAATCGGCACCGTCCCAAAAGGTGCGGGGCACTGCGAGATAAGTTTTGTCCGTGTTTTGTCGAGGTTGCCGCCGGTGCTCAAATCCATAATCGTATCTGCTCCGACCGCCAGCGCAGCTTGCATTTTTTTGATTTCAGCTTTCACCGACGCCCGAACGCTGCTTGTTCCGATATTCGCATTTACCTTTGTTGCAAGAGCCCGGCCAATTCCAATCGGCTTTAAGTTTGTCTTCAGATGCAGCTTATTCGCAGGAACAACCAGCCGCCCCGCCGCTATCTCATCACGGATAACCTCAGCAGCGACCCCCTCGGCCTTCGCGACAAATCTCACCTCGTCGCTAATCTTGCCAGCCCTTGCAATCTGTAATTGCGTCGTCATTCTTGTATTTCTGTAAAGAAGTTTTACCGCAGAGTTCGCGAAGTTCGCAGAGAATCAGGGAAATTATTAACCAGCCGCACAATGCCGTCTTTTAGGATTTTTACATTGAAGTTTATCAGCAAGCCCACCTTGCAACCGGAAAGTTTCAGATAGGAGAGCATTTGGGCTTTGTGAATGGGCGCTATACGGTCAACCGCCTTGACCTCTATTATGACCGCGTCTTCAACCAGCAGGTCTAAACGATATCCGCAATCCAGTTTCACCTGTTGATAAACTATCGGCAACGCCTTCTGCTGTTCTACCTTAAAGCCACGTTCAGCAAGTTCAAAGGCAAGGCATGCTTCATAGGCAGATTCTAACAGACCTGGTCCCAAAGTGCGATGCACGTCGATAGATGCGCTGATAATGTTCTCCGTAATCTGGTTCAGTTTGTCTTTCTCTGCCATCTCAGCGCTCTCTGCGTTCTCAGCGGTAAATATAAAAATAAAAAATCCCTTTGCAAGGAAGCGATTTATACATCGTTGCTGGATATTTATACGCCTACGGCGTATTAGCAAAGTTCATCTCTTCCCTACGCAGGCATACCCGCCAAACATTTTTAGCCACAAAGACACTAAGACACGAATTGGATTGTATTCAAAATTGCTTTGTGACTTCGTGTCTTAGTGGCAAATTATTTACGGCGATTGTCCTGATCAGGTTCAAAGGGTCTTTTCTCAGGTCCGCCGCCGCACCAATTGTTCTACGGCGAAGGCCTCAGCTTAGTAGCGAAATTGTAACACTGCTAAAGGCCAATTGGTGCGGGGCAAACCACCCCTGTAAAACTGCTTTATTATAGCCGACCTCCTGTATCGGTCAAAATATATTTGCAACTCGCTGCCCAACTTTGATTTCTTATCCTGACACTAATAGTTTCTTGGCCTGTTCTAGAATCCGTTCAAGA
>CAZKOQ010000218.1:0-5926 GCA_964554425.1 uncultured Pirellulales bacterium
CCATTCTCGATGCCGGTTCTTGTCTTCTGGTTTTACCCGAGAAGTCCGGATTGATCGTCTTCAAACCTGGCGACAAGCAATACGAGGAACTGGCACGTATCAAGGTCTCCGATACGCCGACCTACGCTCACCCTGTTATCTCGGGGAACCGTATCTTCATCAAAGACAAAGAGACGGTAACAATGTTCACAATATAGACAGTCGATACGCCTGCGAAACCCGACTAATGTGATATACAAAGGTTGAAGACGAGAATTTTGCGAAGTTGACGGCAAGTCGGTTTGAGCACAATTATTATACGGATATGCAATAAAAGACATCCTTGGGGCGTCTTATATAAGAAGGTTGTCCATTGAGTGATTAACATTCTTAAAACCATTTGATGAAAGGAGATTAGTATGTTTGGACGAAAGATGTTTTTTATTCTTGCGGTCGCGGTCTTTTTAGGTGTGGCGTTGGTAGGGCTGTCGTTATCACAGCCGCCGGCGGCTGGAGAGCGTGGGCAAAGAAGAGGCGACCCCAATATGCCGCGGGACCCTGAGCAGATGTTAAAGATGATGAATGAACGTCAGCTAACGAGGATTAAAGAGACACTTCAACCCAGCGAAGCAGAATGGAAGGCTCTTGAGCCGAAAGTTACGAAGGTGCTGACTTTATCCCGTCAGACCGGCGGAATGGGGATGGGTATGGGAATGTTCTCCAGACGCCCCGGCGCGCAAGGCACTGAGGCCCCCCAGACCGAAATCGCCAAGCTTACCGAAGAGCTTCGCAAGATTCTGGAAAACAAAGATGCAAAGTCAGAAGAAGTCAAAGCGAAGTTGACGGCGCTGCGCGCAGCCCGCGAGAAGGCCAAGCAGGCATTGGTCAAGGCACAACAAGAACTGCGTGCGGGGCTGAATGTTCGTCAGGAAGCTCAACTGGTATTGCTGGGGACACTTGATTAAGCTGCGAAATAATCGTCGGAGGGAATTTTTAATTGACGTTTGTAGGGTGAATAAATATCGGTAGCAGGCGGCATAAGTTACCTGCGCAAGATAGTTGTAAGGTTTTACGGCCCTTAAAAACCTCAATGGTCTTTTAAGGGCCGTTTCTTTTCAAGCCCGTTCCCACATATCCGACCGCCGTATCGACCGTGCCCAAAAGTTGTTTGGCAGAGACATTGCATACTTGCTCCATAAAATAACAAAAATGCTCTTGCAACCTCACGTGACGGGGTTAAAATACTGCGCAAAGCAGATAGGAAATTATTATTGGAATTAAAACCAATGAAAGGAGTCACGCAATGGCAAAGAAAAAGAAACTCCTTAAGGGTTTGTGGGCAAAGAGGGACCTGGCGATTCTCACCAAGCTTTTTCCGGTTACCGCTACGGCGAAGATAGCCGCCAAGCTTGGCCGACAGACCGATGCGGTGAAAAAGAAGGCATCCAGGATGGGACTTTGCAAATCTAAGAGGTATCTAAAGTCCCTCGGAAGGGCGTAACGGCGAAGTAGTTTTCTTGTTAAGTAATAGGGACGCGGCAAACGCTTGCAGGGAGTGTTCTGTCTATTTTTTTAGCCGGTAACGGCGCATTTGCATTGGGGAGTTTACATGCCATAGGCACCTGTGCATCTACAGGCAGAGGCGTCTTTTATTTTTGGGCAGCCACTATGCGATACACGGCATAAAAAGGGCTTATACAATCACCGGGAAGGAGGTAGTTGCAGGAAAATTTGGACGCCCTTTTTGTTTGAGGAGACGATGTCGGGCTTGCCGTCGGCGTTGAGGTCGATAACTTCAAACTGCGTTCCCGCGCCGGAGTCGTCGTCGATTTTGTGCGGGACAAATTCGACAGCCCCTTTTTGCGGCCTACGCAATTCAAACCAGTAAAGCACCGCCGGCTCGTATTCGCCCGGGTCTTTACCCATGTGCGCAAAATACCGTTTGCCGGTAACAAGGTCTTTTATGCCGTCGCCGTTCATATCCACCAGCCGAATAGCGTGCGGCTGGGAGAACTTGTCAAAGATAACGTGCTGCTTGAATTGTGAGCCGTCTGAAGGCGGGAGCTGCTCAAACCACCATATTCCATAGTTGTGGGCCGAGCTGGTAATAACGTCGTTGTCGCCGTCGCCGTCAATATCATAGACGAGCATATCGGCACAATCCGGGCCGAGGTTAGCCGGGTGGAATGTCCAATTTGTTTTGGTGCGGTCCTGGGGCGCTTCCCACCAGCCCTTTGTAAAGAGCACATCATTTCGCCCATCGCCGTTGACGTCACCTGCACCGAGGCCGTGGCTATATCTTTCCGTCCCCGGGGCATTTGGGCCTGCGATTACGTGCATATCCCACTGTGATTCGAGGTCCTTTGGGATGCTGAACCACGCCATTATTCCCTGTGGCCTGACGCCAAAGAGTAGCACAGGTCGGCCATCACTGAGCAAATCGGCCATCATAGGCGTTTCGTTGCAGGCGCTGTTGACAACTATGCGTTCTTTCCAATGGCCTGGCTTATTCTTTGGGTTTTCATACCACCGGCAGGGCTCGCCTGGATACCCAATGATAATTGAATCGACCCAGCCATCGCTGTTGATGTCCTGGGCGAAGTTAGCGAAACATTGGCTGTAACCTTTTGTCCCATCGTATTGACCGACGGGCCGGATTTCGGACATCTTCCAGTCCGGCGCAGCATACCATACATCGCCGGCGAGGACATCCGGTTTGCCGTCGTGGTTGACATCGCCGACCGCAACGCCTTCGGAGCGGAAGGTTTTGTCGACGACGATTTTCTGGAAGCGTATTTCTGCGGCCTGGGATAATGTAGTAGCCAGTAGTGCTAAAACGAGTGACATAAAAAACCATTTTGTCTTCATAGTAACGTCCTTTTATGAAAAGAGCTTTTACTATTTTATTGAAAAGAATTCTGAATGTCATTTCGAGCGAGCCACAGGCAAGTCGAGAAATGACGGTGGGTCTTTTCAACTGAGCGTGCTTTTATTATAGCGTATTGTTTTTGGCAGGCAATCAAATATTAACCTATTTTTAGCGGGGCAGTAAAGGTGCGTGTGGGCAGTTGCGGGTTAGAATTTCGCAGCTATTTTCAGTTACGAGGATGTCATCTTCGATTCGCACACCCAGTTTGCCTGGAATATATACGCCCGGCTCAATGGTAACAATCTGGCCTGCTCGGAGTTTGCCTTTGGCCTCTGCTTTGATGTAGGGCATCTCGTGGATTTCTAAGCCGATGCCGTGACCTGTCCCGTGGCCATAGACAGGCAGGCCGCTTTTGCGAATCACATCTCTGGCGGCTGCATCGACGCGGACAAGCTCGGCACCTGCCTTGACCATTTTTATTGCAGCGGCCTGCGCCTGCTCCACCACATCGAAGACCTTTTTGTAGAAAGCCGTTTTACCTGTTGGTGGGCCAAATGCAAAGCATCGTGTAATGTCGCAGCAGTAGCCCTTATATTTGGCCCCAAAGTCCGCAAGTATTGTGTCTTTATCCTTGAGCTTTCTTGTGGTTGGCCGATGATGCGGACGGGAGCCGTTTGGGCCGAAGGCAATTATTGTCTCGAAGCTGCTTGTTGCACCCAGTTTGCGGACCTGGAAGTCGAGTTGGCCAGCCAGCTCACTTTCGGTTATGCCCGGCTTTATGTGCGGAAGCGTTAGCTGAAGCGCCCTTGCCGCAATCCGGGCAGCAGCTTTAATGGCGGCGATTTCACTTCCATCTTTTATGCTGCGCAAATTTTCGATAATGTTCGCAGCCGAAATAAGCCGAGTTTTGACAGTTTTTCTTATCTGCTCAAACTCAGCAAGCGAGGCGGACTTCTCGATGGTAACGGTGCGGATGGATTTTAGTTTCTTTACAAGCTGCGCAAGCGCCTCAGCCATAGGGACTTTGCGTTCGATTATTTTGCAGCAGGGGCACTCGCCTTGCGCCTGCTCGGTGTACCTGGAGTCGGTTAGAAGATGGACCCGGCCTTTAGCAATCACCACCCAGCTATCATCGCCCAAAAAGCCGGTTGTGTATGTTACGTTGGCAGTCCTTGTCAGGACGAGGCAGCTTATTTTTTCTTTTTTAAGCTGTCGTCGGATTGTCTTTATTCGCTGTTTTATAGCGGAGCTATTCATTTGCGATACTCTCTACTTGGACAAATTTTCAGATAGCGTGTTGCTGAGGACGTTCTTTCTCGGGTTCCATTTTTTCTGCCAGGCGGGGTATTTTGTGGTCAGCAGCTCCGCGGGCCAGTAGCCATACCAGGCGTAGCCGGTGCGCCGTTCTTTTTCTATTTCGGCTAAGCTGTATTTAATTATGCCGTCTCGCCCGCAGAAGATTGGCCGATTGGTCCCAATCTCGTAAAAGCGGGCCCATATCGGCGGGGCGTTCGCATCTTTGATAACGACCTTGTCGTAACCGTGTTGGGCGGATGGGTCTGGCTTTTCAATCTGGCGGATGCCGGTGAGCTTGGCTCGGTCGAACCACGCGACGGCGCTCTTGACTGCCTCGATGATTTCGGGGCCGGGATTATCAATATCCATTAAGAATCCGACAATATCGGCGCTGTCGGAGCCGCATATAGATATTTTCTCATAAGTTCGAGCAGGCCTCGGCTGGAGGGTATTCTCATCATACTGCTGGCACCAGCCGGTGCGTTTGCCATCGACAATAATCTGACATTTGAGGATACAGTTGACACCTCTCCGGACGGCCTCATCGGTTTTTTTGCGGCGTTCTTCGTCAACAAAGACATACTGAGGGTTTTTGTTTGAGATGTCACTGAGGACGCGCATCACGCCTATCATAGCGCCGTCGTTGAAGGTGATATATCTGGAGTAGTCGGGGTGACCTTGCCAGGGATAGAACTGCGGCAAGCCGCCGTTGGGATACTGGGCTTTGAGCAGGTAGTCCACACCCGTCAGAAAACCCTGCTTGAACCGTTCGATTTTTGTTGCGTCATAAACTTTCGCCAAGTAACACAACTGCGTGTGTGTGGCGCCGTTATCGAGTGTGGAGTCCTTTCTGGCTTTGTCCTGTGAGGGCTTGGTTTTTTCCTGCTCGCTGAGCGTGCGGGCCATATCTATACCTTTTGGCCAGCCGCCGGTGTCGCGCTGAAACAAAAGAACGTTGTCTGCGATACGAACGGCCTGGTCGGTAGAGTAAAATTGCGGCTTCTGGTCGAGACAGTCCTTCCAGGAAATCGACCGGGCAGGATTGCTTGCTGCTTTTGTGCCGGGCGCCGCTGCGATAGCGAGCAGGCAAAGAAAAACCATTGCCGACCGCTTTGAAGTCATATTATTAACTGTCATAGCCCTACACTACCGATTGTTCATTTCTTGAAAACTAAAGGTTTATCACACGTCAGATGATTATTGTCATTCTGAGTCCTGACAGGTCGTGGCTCAGGGTGACAGTTTTAAGGTAGTTTCTAACAGTATCTGGGGGGAAAATAAAGTTTTTTTTGCTGCAGTATTTGGCATTGTGGGATTTATTGTGTATGTTTTTATTAGAGATGAGCTGCTGGGGGGGAGGCCGGCGGGTTCGATTAGCCGATGTGCCCGCCTCGGTGTTTCCGCGAGGGGGTGGAAAGTTTGTAAAGCCCAATTCCATAGGGTAGGACGGCGTAAGCCGTCCTTTTTTATTTCTTGTCGAAACGCCCTTTTACCGCTACAATTGACATACCTTTTGGTTAAAATTTCTGCTGGTGATTAAAACTACGGAGCATGCTAATACCGAATGTTGTCTTTTTTCGTCAAAATCCGAAACACGAAGCACAAAATTCAAAACAACAGGGAATAGGCAGCGTGGTTTACACTCTTTGGGTTTTTGGTTATTTGTCTTTTGAATTTGTTTCGAGTTTCGATACTTGTCTGACGACAGTCAAGATTCGGATTTGTTATGTAAGGCAAGCTTCTTATAGACAAACTTTATATTTGTGAACAAGACCTAACTTG
>CAZKOQ010000219.1:0-5912 GCA_964554425.1 uncultured Pirellulales bacterium
ATGGGCGGTAGAGGACTTGAACCTCTGACCTCCTGCGTGTCGAGCAGGCGCTCTAACCAACTGAGCTAACCGCCCTGTTAATCTCACGAGTATAATACGCCTGCCAAATACAAAAAGCAAGGAACTTTTAAGAGATTATTTCCTCTAAAGCAGTGTTGCAAAGCACCGCTGGCAATACGAGCATCGAGTATCGCTATACAAGCGACAAGGAACAAAACACCCCAGGCGAGCGACAAGTTAGTTCAAATTTCTTCTGACAACCGCTGCTGCCGCAACTGTCTTCTGTATGTCACCGGCTGCAACGGTAATTGAAATCTGGACGCTTTTGACTTTTGTTTCCGAGCCCTCGGTTACTATTTGCTTTGTGAAGGTCAAACCGGTAACATTATTGCACAGCATATAATCTCCGTCGGAGAGGTTATCATTGGTAACCAGATAGAGCTTTCTCTGGGCTGCATTGTAACGGTAGGTTATATCTTCTCCGCCGGTGGTTATCAGCGAGCACTCATCTGTAAGTAAGTCGGGATTCACCGCATCGGCAGTGCGAAGCTGAGTAGTCATTCGAAATAGTGCCTGCCTGGCGCGATTCATCGCCTGAAAGATGTCGTTATTTTCCCGGTAATTTATAATCGAGGCATTGAAGGCCACGGCCACAGCGGCGAGCAATATGCTTACAATCGCCACTGCCACCAAGACCTCGGCGATAGTAAAGGCGCCTACCAACCTTTTTGGATTTCTGGACATAAATTATCCCTTATCAAACGTCGGCAAACCGGTATCAGTATCTCGCTCGTATCCAGCTTGCCGAGCTGATTTCCTTGGAGTTCAAAAGAACCTTCACCGTCACTCTAACAAAGGGGCTGCTATGGTCAGCTACAACCTGCTGGAAATTCGAGGAGCTGACGTTTTCAACCGTAACACGCTGACTGAACACGGAAAAGTCGCTCAGGGCCGCCCTGCCGGAGTTGATAGGCGGACAGAAAACGGCGCCATCAAAATCATCCAAATCATCGTAATTGGCAAGACCCATCTCCTCGGGCCCAAAGATAGTAGTGCCGCTTTGCGGGTCAACCACCGACAGCAAGATTGTAAGCTCCCTTATCTGCTCGATGAGAAACTCAGCGGTCGATAAATCCGTTCCGGCTCCATTGGCTCTTGTGAATGCGATATTGGCAGCAACCAAAGATGCAATTGCTAAACCCACAAGGAGTATTGCGAGCAATACTTCAATCAGTGAAAAACCGTTTTTCACTGCCGATTGGCGATTTTGACCTGCGTGCAACATCTTATTTATTTATCACAACGCTGGACATCTTGAATATGGGCAGAATGATGCTCATTGCGATAAAACCGACCAGAACGCCCATCATGACTATCATCATCGGCTCTATCATCGACATAACCGTCTTGATAACGCTTCTGAGCTCTCTGGCATAATAACTTGAGACATCTCTGAGCACATCACCCATATTACCGGAATCCTCACCACTTCTAATCATCTGCAACACGCTTGGCGGCATCAAACTGAACTGGCCTAAGCTCAACGCTATCTTTTTACCCTGACGCACCTGCTCATAAACACCAAGCCACATCGCCTTATAGAGAACGTTTCCTGAGATTTGAGCGGTTATGGAAATGGTGTTGAGAATCGGCACACCCGCCCTTACCAGAACGCCCATTGTATGCAAGCTCCTGGTTATATATAAGCTCCGGCACAGCGTTTTAATAAGAGGCACAGTCAGCTTGGTCTTGTCCCACCACAGCCGGCCCGGCTCAGTCCCTATGAAATACCAGAACCCCCAGAACACTCCGCCGATAGCTGGCACAATCAGATACCAGTAACCGCGCAGGAAAGCGCTGCTGGCCATCAAGGCCTTAGTTGGCTTGGGCAGCAGGTGTTCTTTGCCTGCAAATATTGCCGTGAACCTCGGCAAAACAAAACACAGCAGAAAGATTGTTACCACCACCGCCATAACCGCTATGATGCACGGATAGACCATAGCACTCTTAACCTGCGAGCGGGTTTCGGTCTCGGAGTCGAGATACTCGGCTAACTTCTGCAACATTGCACTTAGACTTCCGGATATTTCCGCTGCCGCCACCATATTCATATATAGATTGCTGAAAATGTTCGGGTGCTCCGCGAGCGCCTGTGAAAAACTCTGGCCTGCTTCAATGCGATTCTTCAAATCGCTGATGACTCCTTTGAACTTGCGATTATCGGTCTGCTCGGCTATCGCCTCCAGAGAATCCTGAAGACTGATTCCGGCTCGAATCATTACGGCAAGCTGGTTGGTAAAATTGAGAATATCTTTCCTGCTCGGCCCGAATTCGAGCTTAAAATTCTTTAACCTTTCCAAGACACTCTTTTGCGCGCCGGCGGTGGGCCGCCTGCCCGTAGATTCCGCGGGCTGTCTTTGTTGCCGACGACCCTGAGGTCTTTGCTCCTCTTGAACTACCGCTGTCGCACCACCATAATCTTGTGAAGATTCATTGAACATAATATCACCTTATCTGCCTGCTCCAACGCCGCCAAGTGCGCCAACCACTTCATACTGATTAACAGGCACAAGAATCTTTTCCATCTTTGCAGGATTGGTTGAACGCACAATTGCTTCATCTCTATCTATGTAACCCTGGAAATACATATCCGCGATACTGCTATCAAGGGTCTGCATACCCAGTCGGCGTGAGGTCTCAATAATATTGGGTATCTCGTAGATTCTATTCTCGCGGACGCAGTTTCTGACAGCCGAGGTGCACAGCAATATCTCCGTGCATGGAACCATACCTGCCTCATCTATTCGTTTGAAAAGCGTCTGTGAGATGACGGCCTGCAGCGTGTTGGAGACCATAGCCCGAATCTGATTTTGCTGAGAAGCGGGGTAGATATCTATAATTCTCTCAATGGTCTGAGAGGCATTATTGGTATGAAGTGTGCTGAGCACTAAGTGACCCGTTTCAGCAGCCGTAATGGTAAAGCTGGTGGTTTCGAGGTCTCGCATCTCACCGACCATAATGATGTCGGGGTCCTGCCGCAGAACATGCCTTAGTCCCGATGCAAAATTCGGACAGTCCGAGCCGACTTCTCGCTGCTCTATCATACTGTTTTTGTTCTCTAACAAATATTCGACAGGGTCTTCGAGCGTGATGATTCGCTTTCTATACTTTTCGTTTATCAGCCCTATCATTGCGGCAAGGGTGGTGCTTTTCCCGGAACCGGTGTGGCCTGTTACAAGCACCAGTCCCCTGGGCAGGTCAGTGAGTTCTTTAAGTATCGGCGGCAAATGTAATTCATCCAACGTAAGGACCTGGTTCGGTATCACTCTAAACGAAATTGCAATGGTCTCGCGCTGATAATGAGCGTTGACACGAAAACGATGGCCGTCGTCAATGCTTGTCGAGAAATCAAGGTCCCTGGTTTCCTGGAACTTTTTGAACTTGTCCGGGCCGACCATTGAAAGAATCATTTCTTTGGCCTGCTCGTTACTAACCGGCGGAAAAGGCATTTCATTTAGCTCCGTGTTTCTTCGCAAAATCGGCGGCATACCGACATTGATATGCACGTCGCTTATATTTTCCTCAATCGCCTTTGCCAATATCGTCTTTATATCCACCATATCAGATTTCCCTCAAAAATAGTGTCGAGCTTGACTCCTTGCTACTGGACATTCTCAACGAAGGCCTCTCCTTCGTTTTGTCCATAGACTTCGGTAACACGAAGCACCTCTTCTATTGTGGTCAGTCCCTCCTTCACCTTAATAATTCCATCTTCAAACAGCGTGTGCCGGCCGCTCTCACGAAAAACACGACGCATATTATCGACCGAAGGGTCCTTGTTAATCACATCTCTGAATTTATCGTCAACGAGCAGTAACTCGTATATGCCTACCCTGCCGGAATATCCCGACCCCCTGCAGGATTCGCAGCCGGCACCGTGAAAGAGCTGTTCGGGCCCTACCTGCGCCTTCTCGAGGTATTTGCGCAGAGGATCCGTAACGGTGTAAGATTGCTTGCATTTCTGGCAAACCCTGCGGACCAATCTCTGTGCAAGAACGGCGTTCAATGAGGCAGCTATCAAATATGGGTCAATACCGATATTGACCAGCCGAGTAACACTGCTGGCGGCATCATTCGTATGGAGCGTGGAGAGAACAAGGTGGCCGGTCAGAGCGGCCTGCACCGCAATGCGAGCTGTTTCGTTGTCACGAATCTCGCCAATCATTATTATGTCGGGGTCCTGACGCAACAAGCTCCTCAGTGCCGTGGCAAAATCGAGCCCTATCTTTTCGTTGGCCTGAACCTGATTGCAGAAATCAAGCCCATATTCCACAGGGTCTTCAACGGTTGATATATTCAATTTTTCACCGTCCATCTGGCACATGGCCGAATACAAAGTGGTGCTCTTGCCGGAACCGGTGGGGCCTGTAACCAGCAAAATCCCGTGAGGGAGGTCAATTTGTCGCTTAAATGCCTCCATTACATCCGGCTCCATACCTAACTGCTCAAGACCTCGCAGTATGGAGCGGCTGTCCAAAATTCGGATGACCACTTTTTCGCCTTGGTTGGTCGGCAACGTTGAGACTCGCAAATCGACTGCTCTGCCTCCTACGATGACCGAGATTTTGCCGTCCTGTGGGAGTCGCCTTTCCGAAATATCAAGGTTAGCCATAATCTTGATGCGAGAGACAATAGCAGGGTGCATTTTCAGCGGCGACTGGGTCGTCTCGAAAAGAACGCCGTCGATGCGGTATCGCGTCCGCATAAACTTCTCTTTCGGCTCGATATGAATGTCACTTGCGCCTTCGCGTATCGCATTACTAATCAGATAGTTAACGAATTTAATAACAGGCGACTGACCCGCCATCCTTTCCAGGTCTTCGGACTCTTCCTTATGGTCCTGCACGACCTCAACATCGGTCATGTCACTGATTATGTCATCAACGTTATAATCCAGTTTTTCTTCTTTGAGCGAATTGCACACAGCATCGATATCCGCCTGCGCGCAAACCACAGCCCGCACATCCATCTGGACTCGTTTTTTTACCTCTTCTATCGCAAAGAGATTTGCAGGGTCGCTTGTGGCAACAATCAAAGTGCTCTCTTCTATCGCAATCGGGCAAACCGAGTTGCTCTTGATAAACTCGACTTCGAGCTTTTCCAGGGCCTGCTTCTGAACGGCCTGTGGGTCAATATGGCGAAACTCCAGGCCATACAGCCGGGCCTTGGCCTGCAGAACATCATCGGTGTTGACCAGCCCCGCTTTCTGAAGCAAAGCCGCCACATCACTACCGGGACTCTGACGCTGCTGTTGCCGCATGCGTGCGTGCTGCTGAGCCGTAATCTTTCCCATATCCAGCAGCACATCCCCGATGTCATAGACGTGAGATTCGCCGGGCTGCTCGGGAGAATATAGGTCACTTAACCCGCGGACTGACTGGTCATCAGAGAAAAACTCGTCTGCTGCAGGATTAGACTGCTGCCGCGAATCTTTCCGGACCTCTGACATGTCCCGCTTTTTTTCAGATAAAAAAGGTAATTTCATTCCGATATCTTCAAAACTATTTCCATATTTTCCAATTGAGTTTGCGGACCGCCGCCGACATTCTCCGGCGTCCACCTGAGTGTTACAGAATTTGCGCCAATCTGAGCGACCTTAAAGCCCCTTATCAAATCGCCCTCATAGAGGACCTTGCCATCAATCATACAGCAGCTACCCTGCTGCGAGTGCATAATGCTCAAAAGCTGCATACCTTTGGCCATCTCAGCCATCTGCTGCTGTATCAGCATCCCGACTTCAATTTTTGAATCCTTTTGCTCAGCGGCGAGCTTGCTTTTGAGATTGGCCAAAAACAACTCAAGCTCAAAGGGATTTTTGACAAGCTCATCAACATCCACTTGGAAGACGTTGG
>CAZKOQ010000220.1:0-5907 GCA_964554425.1 uncultured Pirellulales bacterium
CTCGAACCTGCAACCTTCGGTTCCGTAGACCGAAACTCTATCCAATTGAGCTACGGGCGCAAAACTTTACGTCTAAAATGTCCGACAAAAATCCTTTCTAAAAGCCACTTTTGGCGAATCTGCCTGCCCTTCTCAACAGCGTGACGAAGGGACTGTAGATTATACCTACGGTCTCGAGCTTTTCAAGGCCAATAACTGCAAGGTGTGCCGACGGGATTATTCGATTTCAAAGACCTTCGAGAGATTAGCAATGCTGACTTTGAACTGGCCGGGTTCGAGGACAGGTCTATTGTCGCGGCCAATAAATTCAAAATCTTTCCGAATCAGCTTGAACGTTATAGTCTGACTCTGGCCCGGCTCAAGGTTCACTTTTGTAAATCGCTTCAGCAATTTGACCGGCGGAGTTACCGTAGCGATAATGTCGCAGAGATACAGTTGAATGGTTTCCTTGCCCGCAAGATTGCCGGTGTTGGCGACTTTGACGGTAACAGTCAAAGCATCATTAGAGGTCAGCTTCTCTCTGTCAAGCTGGAGGTCGCTGTATGAAAATGTAGTATATGACAAGCCATGCCCAAATTGCCACTGGGGGTCAAACTTGTTGGGCGACTTCTCCTCGCTGGGTTTGTGGTCATAGCAGACATGACCGGAAGGATACCGTGGATAGGTAAAGGGCAGCTTGCCGCTGGGGTTGGTATCGCCGAACAGAATATCTGCTACGGCCTGGCCGCCTTCCATCCCCGGCAGATAAGCCATCAAAATCGCAGGGACTTTATCTGCGACGGTGCGAATGACGCGAGGACGTCCCTCGACAAGAACAAGAACGACCGGCTTGCCGGTGCCTACAAGCTCTTCCACCAGCTTTAACTGAGGAGCCGTCATTGTCAAGTCATCGATGTTGCCTGGCGTCTCGCAGTATGCCGGCTCGCCAATGCACGCAATGATTGCGTCCGCGTCTCTGCCCGCCGCAACTACGCCGGCGATATCGGATTCCTTGTCAAACGTAACGGCCTCAACATAGGTAACATTCTGCTGGCCGAGCTTATCCCGAATCGCTTCGAGAATAGTGAGCTTCTCGGCGGGATATAGTCCTTCCTGGTCTCCCTGCCAGGTGATGGTCCAGCCGCCGTTGAGGCAAGAGAGCTTGTCGGCACAGGGACCCGTTACAAGGACTTTCTGGCTCTTTTTCAAAGGCAGTATTCCATTATCGTTCTTGAGCAATGTGATAGCTTCGCCGGACGCTTGCAGGTTCACCTGGCGCGACTTTTCGCTGGCGAAGCCGGCTACAAGCGACTTGTTCGGATAGGGATTCTCAAACAAGTCGAGCTGCATCTTGACGCGAAGGATTCGAGCGACTGCTTCGTCGATTCTTTTCATCGGCACTTCGCCTGTCTTTGCTAGTTCGAGCAGCGTGTCGTAGAAACTATAGTCATAAGGCACCATACTCATATCAATCCCGGCCATAACCGCCATTTTCACGGCCTCGCGCCTGTCTTTGGCTATCATTTCGCGGGTGTAGAGATTTTCAATATCTGCCCAGTCCGATACGACGAAACCCTTGAAACCCAGTTCGCCGCGAAGCACATCGGTCAGTAGATACTTATCTGAATGAACAGGTATCCCGTTTATCTCAGAGGAGTTGACCATAACTGTGGCGATGCCGGCGTTCGCAGCAGCCGCAAACGGCTTTAGGAAGATCTCGCGAAGCTGCCTTTGGGGTATCCACGCGGGCGTGCGGTCCTTACCAGAGAGCGGAAAACTGTAGCCCAGATAGTGCTTCATACAGGCGGCCACCTTCGTCGGCTGCGATATGTCTTGTCCCTGCTGGCCGCGAATATAGGCCGCACCCATCTGTGAGCCGATATACGCATCTTCTCCGAAGGTCTCATAAAATCGCGGCCACAACGGCTGACGCGCCAAATCCAAAACAGGATTGAAGTTCCATGGAATACCGGATGCTCTCATTTCATAGGCGCAAATCTCTCCGAGTTTCCCCATCAGCTCAATGTTGCCCGTTGCGGCCATAGCGATATTCTGCGGAAAGATAGTCGCGCCTGTGGTATAGTTGACGCCATGAATTGCATCGATGCCATAGATAACGGGAATGCCTAAGCGAGTGTTCTTTGTGGCCAGGTCCTGAATCTGCGTGATGATTTTGTGCCAGTTCTCGATGGTGCGCGCCCGGCCGCCGCAGTTGAGTATCGAGCCGACATTGTGGTTAATGACGGCGTCGCGGAGTTTTTTCTCATCAAGCTCAAGATAGCCGTTCCGGTCGCTGCCCGCCACAACCTCCAGCGTTACCTGTGTCATTTGCCCGACTTTTTCCTCGATCGTCATCTTCCCAAGCAGCCGAGCAACCTGAGTATCAAGTGAATCTGTTTTTCCTGATGCTTGCTGATTCGAGTCGTTTGAGGTAGTCGCCGCAACTGGAGGTGCTTTGCGAGCTACCTTTTCTATGTCTCCCAGGGACGAGTCATAGGGACGCAGACAAAAACGGTACGCACATTTTTTGTTGCCCGGTATCACAAACTGCGGGTGTGGTCGGGCGCCCCAGCTATCATCCCCGCCGACACCCATCTGATGCCAGTCCAGATTCAGGTAAATATCATCACGGTGAGTTACCTCATAAGTATGGGATGGTCCGCTACGACCATCGGTCGTGAGGTCTTCGGCTGTCCAATGGAGCGCGCAAACGCTAAGCAGAGGCATACCCACTGCAAGCAGCCCCACTCCCTTTTTATTGGTCAAAGCCGCCCAGCGCACATCGACCTTATTGCCGCTCTCGGTTGGCTCCGTGTAGTTGAAATATTGCGCATCAACGACGCCCTCATATAGCCCGATACGGGCATCGCAACGGTCCCAGTAGGTTTCCTGCGGTCCGCGCCCGAACCAGCGGAGCGTTTCAAAGCCCTCCGGCAGCGACATCCTCATCCCGAATCGCGGGATTTCCGGCAGCTTGTCGCCATGCGCCTGGCCCTGTGCATCCACAATTACGGAGCCGTCGCCGGATACCAGATAGTTCAATGTCCAATCTGCCTGCACATCCTCGATGCGCGAGACTACCGTGATTTGAACCTCCGCAGGTGTACGTTGTTTTGCCTCAATGCTCTGGGGCTTCCAGCTTTTCATAGCGGTTTTCCATATACCGCAACGGCGAGGCATATCGTTACCGCGGTCGTTGTCGGTTGGCGCACGCCAGAAATGAGGGGCAAGCGGCTCTTTTACCAGCTCCACATTCTTGTAACGCATCGAGCTAAGGAAGCCGGATTCGCGGTCAAACGCAACCGAGAAATCCTTGCCTTCCACGCGGATGATACCGTCCTGGTCAATCAGTTTTAGCGGCGGCATCTTAGCCGGGTCCAAGGCAACCACCGGTTTCTCAATAGGCATGCTGAACTGTTCCCACGCCACTTCGTGTCCGGCCGGCGCCCAGGGTTGTTTTTCCTTCAGCACAAAACTCAAGTCCAGGAAATATTCGGCGCCAGGTTCAGGAGTAATAGGTTTAATTTCCAGAGTGATTTGTTTGAACTCGCCCGGCTTGATACCTAAATCGTTGATAGTGCCGCCCTGGATAACCTTGCCATCGGCGCAAATCGTCCATGTCCCCTTTACAAGGTTGCTGAGCGTGGTAAAGAAATAGCCGTTCTTGATTTCGAGTTGGCCTTTAGCCAGGTCAACCGTCTTCACGTGAACGTTCTGATAGACCTTCTTTACTTCCGATAGACCCGGGTGAGGTGTGCGGTCACCCGAAACCAGTCCGTTACAGCAAAAATTCTGGTCTGTGGGTATTCCTGCGGGGCCGAAGTCGCCGCCATAAGCCCAGAAGACCTTGTCGCCTCGCTTTACAGGCAGGAATTGGCCATTGCGGCCCGGAACGATGGGCTGGAAGAATGACTGGTCCACCCAGTCCCATATATAGCCGCCTTGTAGATACGGTTTGGAGTATATCTGGCTCCAATAGCTCCAGATATCGCCGGTGCTGTTGCCCATAGCGTGGGCGTATTCAATCAGGATGAAAGGCCGGGTCTGCGGCTTAGATGAGTATTCCCCCAGCGTCCGGGGGCGGCTATACATCGGGCACACAACATCGGTGTTGGGTCGCTCACCGGCTTCGCAGGATATAACCAGCCGGCCCGGGTCGCGTCGGCGCATCCAGGTGGAGGTGGCATCTAAGTTGCGTCCCCAGCCGTTCTCGTTGCCTACCGACCACATAATTATCGAGGCGTGATTTTTGTCGCGTTCCAACATTCGGACGGTCCTGTCCATATAAGCCGGCTGCCACGCCGGGTTATCGGTGAGCTGGTTGGCGCCGTGGCACTCAATATTGGCTTCATCGACTAGGTATATTCCATAGCGGTCGCACAGGTCATACCACGCCGGCGTGTTCGGATAATGGCTGGTGCGCACTGCGTTGATATTGTTCTGCTTCATCAGCAGGATGTCCCCAATCATGTCCTCGGGCTGCACGTATTGCCCACGTTTGGGATGAAACTCATGCCGGTTGACGCCCTTGATAAAAATCCGCCGGCCGTTGACCAGAAGATTGCCGTCTTTCAACTCCACCTTGCGAAACCCAATGTTGACCGGAATTACTTCCACAACCTTTCCGTCTGCGTCCTTAAGCGTCAGCAGCAGACGATACAGGTAAGGGTCCTCAGCCGACCAGTTGCGGGTATTGCGAACATCGGCCCAGAGGGTTTGTTTAGTTTCTTGCCCGGCGGGCACATTGCAGGATGCAGAAATCACCGGCACAACCCGCCGACGCCCATCGTCCAGCAACTCGGCTGTAACTGTCACGGCCTCGGCCTGGGTATTAGTATTTTGAATGTTCAAATCGACTGCCAGTTTTCCGCTTTTGTAACTTTCATCGAGCAATGTTTTGACTTCAAAGTCCCAAATGTGTAGCTGGCCGGGCGACCAGAGGAACACATCGCGGAAGATGCCGCTGAGCCGCCAGAAATCCTGGTCCTCAAGCCACGAGCCGTCGTTCCAGCGGAAGACCTGCACCGCAATCCGGTTGTTGCCCGGCTTTACAACGTCGGTAATATCGAACTCGGCGACGGTGCGGCTGTCCTTGCTCATACCTATCTGTTTGCCGTTGACCCAGAGGTAGAAAAAGGAATTTACACCGTCAAAGACAATATGGATTCGCCGTCCCTTCCACTCCTTGGGGACATCGAAGGTTCGAAGGTTCGAGCCGACATGGTTATTAAAGTTGGGTATATGCGGCGGCTGCGGTTTTTCGCCGTCCTTTAGCCACGGATATTTTATGTTGGTATAAATGGCGACACCGTATCCCTGCACCTCGATGTTCGATGGAACGGGGATGGTCTTCCAGCCGTTATCATCAAAATCCACCCCGAAAAAATCCGCTGGCCTTTCGTCCTTGCTGGCCGACCACAGGAATTTCCAGTCGCCGTTCAGCGAGCTAAACCACGGAGACCTCGACCGGTCCTCGAGTGTGGCGACTGCTTCGACCCGCTTTGCGGTTTTGGCGTCGGGATATATCATCATCGTTGCGTGCGGGGATAGGCGGTTTCGGCCAACAAGTTCCGGGTTCTCCCAGTCCGGGCGGGACTGGTTCGGTTCCGCCGCCAGGGCCAGCGAAATACTTGCCGGCACCAGCATACTGCTTATTGTTAATTGAGCGATTATCCGGTGAAAATTCATACGCACTACTCCTTTCTTATACCGTTCCTGACAATAATTGCATTGTTTCTGAATTGGCTAAATATAATAAGATTACTCAGAATTGGCAACAAATACGTGATAAATGGACGACTCGTGCTAAGGCAATCCCGGTAGGATGTAACTTGAGGTGTGGCGTGCCACTGCACCATACGGTGCGTGGCGTAGAGGCGATTACCTCTTTGCCTCGAGCGGGCGGATTTTGATATTGCGAAAAGAAAT
>CAZKOQ010000221.1:0-5885 GCA_964554425.1 uncultured Pirellulales bacterium
TAAAACTTAGCCGGCTTGGTTTTGGTACCGGCACCAAGGGCGGCAGCATTCAGCGATCTCTGGGGTCAGAAGGATTTAACCGGCTTATACGGTATGCGTATGACCAAGGGATTACGTATATCGACACGGCTGAAAATTATAAAACCCACACATTGGTTCGGGAGGCGATCAAAGGCCTTCCCCGAGAGAAGTTGTTTATTCAGTCCAAGATGCCGGGCGTCCCGGAACGGCCTTTGGAGGTGCTCGATCGCTATCGTAAGGAGTTGGGTGTCGATTACATCGACAGTCTGTTAATTCACTGCGCCACAAAAACCGACTGGGACGAGAGTCATAAAAGGTTGCTGGATGCCTTCGCAGAGGCCAAGGATAAGAAGATAATACTCGCCCATGGTGTCTCATGTCATTCACTGCCTGCCTTGACGAAAGCAGCCCAATTGGACTGGGTTGACGTCAATCTGGTGCGTGTCAATCCACAGGGTGAGTTCCTTGATACCCAGGTCGAGGGATGGAATGCCAAGAGCGATATATCCCATTTGCCCACGGTGCTGGAGCAAATAAAGGTCATGCGTGAGAAACGCCACGGCGTCATTGGGATGAAAATCATTGGGGAGGGCAATTTCACAAATCCCGATGACCGTGAGAAGTCCATACGGTTCGCAATGCAGAGCGGTTTGGTTGACGCGGTTGTGATAGGCTTCAAGAGCCCTGAGGAAATCGATGAGGCCATTTTGCGTATGAATCTTGCTCTGGCCGAGACCACGTAAAATTGAGATACAAGGAGACTGAGGGATATAGCATGTGCTGCAACGCCATGACCCCCAACCTCCTGTGAATCAGCTTGCCGATGGTGGGGTACTACAGTCTCGATATTCAAGCAATTTTTGGATAACGGATTCGTCTTTAGGAACACCTGAAGCAAGTAAGTCATACTTTGGTGAGCCACTCTGTCAAAAAGATTATCGCAGGCGACATAAACGGCGACTGCATAGTGAACCTCAAAGACTTTGCGATTATGGCCTTTCACTGGCTTGAGAAACAGGAGTAGTGACTAAACTTCATCGTTCGAAATTCGATATTCGACATTCGTTATTTATCCGCCTTCGCAGAAGACCACGGCTTTTAGCCGTGGATGAATGGGGAGGGAGACATTCTCTCTGCAAATCATGTATTGAAGGGTTTTCTGGACCAAACTGAAGACGACTGACACTAAATTGACACTTTTTAGGGATTTTTGCCTTTTTGCTCCTTGGCGAGGTTGACATTATGTGTGGGAAGTTGTTATCTTTCAAGAAGTTAAGAAGTTTTGCGCCCGTAGCTCAATTGGATAGAGTGCCGGACTTCGAATCCGAAGGTTGTGCGTTCGAGTCGCACCGGGCGCGGTGGCAAAATCGTTTGGACTATGGCTGATTTTCCGGCTGAGACTTTTCGGTTTTTGAATCGAGGCCCGCCGAAGGCGGGTTTGTTTCCGTCCAGGCCTCCGGCTTGGTCGCCGGTGTCTTGGGTGTCCCGCGTGCGATTACTGCGACTTTAAGCTCTTTTGCGGGAACGAGATGCCGGTAGATAAACGCCTGCATCATATCATCCGCCGGTATGGCCGGTCGCACGATTTCCCGCCCTGCGATTACTGCGCTACCTTCCAGGCGCAGCATTAGAGGCACATTTGTTGGCACTGGCGGCACCTTCAGCATCAGCTTCACCTGGTCCTGTTGAGCAGGCACCCGGCCGCCGCTCAACTTAAATCCCGTTGGTGCGTCCCTCAACACAAGAGAGATATCATTGGAAAACCCATCTTTCCGCAGGGCATATATGGTGATGGGAACGGTAGCACCGGCGCGGGCGTTGATGGTGGATGGCACGACCCGCAATTCGAAATCTGGTTGCGGCGGACTGATGCGTAAGCGGTAGCCGTAAGCCGCTCCGCCTTTGTGTTGTGAATCGCCTATGTGAAGATAATAGGTCCCGTCGGCTGGCAGGGTGCTGCTGAGGAATGAGTCCGCATGGTGTGTGGTCAGTCCCGCTCCCTTGTCTTCATAATCATCGTTGGCCGTCAGTTTCTGTTCGTTTGCATCGGTCAGTTTGAGCACGGAATCCAAAGGAGAGTTTAGACGGCGTGCATAGACTTCCGCAACGAGCTTTTCGCCGGCGTGACCTTCGAATTTGAACACATCCCAATCCCCCGGCTGGTCAATGCGTCCGTTCACGATTATTGGAAGTGTGACCTGCTGAGCGCCGGCCTGCTGATTATTCGGTTCCAACTCGAGGCATTCCGGCAGCGTGTCCACCGCAAAAGGCACATAGTTGGAAACCAAACTCTCCTTGCGCACCGAAACCGGAAGAATTCCCTGCTCCTTGCCTTTGGCATCCAGGACCAGCTCATCCGACGGAAGATTCCAACCCTTCATCTGGACAGTTGTTTGAGCACCGACCTGGCCTCCCAGAGGGAAGATGCTCGTTACAAACGGCAGCTCGCCTACAGTGATGCGATAGACGAAATCCTCGCGTCCGCGGTAGATGGCATCTTTGATTTCCAGGACGTATTCGCCGTCATGGGGAATCTCGTAAAAGATAACGGGGTCGGGATGGAAACGATAGTCGTCGGCGTAGGCGAGCTCATTTCCATTCGCATCGTAGAGCGACAAAGTGGCCTGAAACCAGCCGGGAACAGCATCGGCGAGGTAGGGGATTAGCTCCCGCGCACTCGCGGCAACGACCAGCCGCGTGCCCTTGATTAAACTGAGCCGAAAACGGTCCACATCGCCGGGCATAATCTGGCCGTTTATAACCAACGGCAGCACCGACAGCACCTCCGTATCTGCTATCTTGCTGTTCGGTTCCTTCTCGGTATATTCGGGCAATCGACCAACGCGAAAAGCGAGCGGGTTCGACAGACCCAGGGCCGTCTTCAATCTTAACTCCCGCTCGCCTGGCTCAGCGTCCGGAGCCAGAACTACGCGGAGAGTGACATCTTCAGCAAGCTGAGGATTGTCGCGATTTCGGTTTTTGGGATTGGCGAGCTGCTTTTTGATTTCGTCCATCTCCTTCTGCGTCGCCTCCTTGTCCATCTTTGGCTCCGGATTTACAGCGGAATTCGCATCTCCAATATCAACGCTGTTCGGCTCATCCGGCCTTTCGTAGGTTATCATCTGCTGCAGCTCCTTGAGCCGGTCTCGCAGCAAGGCAATCTGTTTTCCATTCAGCGGTTTAACGTGTTCAATTACAGCGGCTTGAATCCCTCCACCGGAGATAACCACATCGGTTACGCCATCCAGATACTGCCCGGCGAGCGCAACTTGGAACGTGGCGCCCTGCCGTCCGCCGGCAGGATAGATATAACCGATATGCGGGTTACGCTGCACCTGAGCTTCAGTCGCAACCGTCAGAAGCGCTGCTATCCATAGAGTCGTCTGCCACGAGAATTGTTTCATAGAATTTTTCATCGCTTACATAATTTCTTTCAAACGTCCGCCCATACTGACACCTTCCGCGGCAGAGGGCAATACACCGACCGACAGGCCCTGGGGATGGGGCAGCTTCGCGTCTGGGTCAATACCGAGCAGCTCATACATACTGGCGATGAGGTCAACCGGATACACGGGCCGCTGCTTCACCTCTTCCCCTTTTGCGTCGGATGCTCCGACCACGCGGCCGCCTTTGAAGCCGCCGCCGGCGACCACGGTGGAGAAGACCTTGCCATAATGGCCGCGTCCGCCGTTCCAGGGGGCTTCCCACTGGACCTTTGGGGTTCTGCCGAATTCACCGCTCCACCATAGGATGGTGCTGTCCAGCAGGCCCCTGTCCGACAAATCTTGCAGCAGGGTCGCCATACCTTTGTCCATTTCCGGCAGCTTCCTTCGCATCGCCTGGAAATGTTCTTTGTGTGTGTCCCAACCTTTGTAATTGATGGTGATGTATGGGACGCCGCGTTCCACCAGCCGACGCGCCGCTAAGCAGGATTGGCCAAAGGTGTTGAGGCCGTATTGCTCTCTAAGCTCCTTTTTCTCCTCCGAAAGATTGAACACCTTGCCCGCATCGCCCAAAATCAGGTCATAGGCCTGTTTTTCAGTTTGTTCCAGCGCCGCTAACTGCGGATTGTCTTTCAAGGCCTGTCCCAGCGTGTTCAGTTTGTGGAGAAACTCTCGTCGGTCTTTCTGCCGCTGTTCGGTAATGCCCTGGGCAACGACGCCCTCCACGACAAACGGCGTTCTCGCCGGGTCACCGCCCGTGGCGAAGGGTTTGTAGCGCGACCCAAGGAATCCGGCTTCCGAAAAGCGTCCCTGCAGGTCGGTCAGAACCACGTAGGGTGGAATCAGCCCTGTGTAACCGGCATCGTAGCCCTTGAAAAGCGAGACCACGGCGCCGACGCATGGATAGACCTGCCCATCGCCGGGCTTGCGGCCTGTCTGCACTATGTAGGACGCTGTTTCGTGGGAGTTCACGCCGTGGGTCATAGAACGGATGATAGAATATTTATCCGCCTGCTTTGCCAAAAGAGGAAGCAATTCACCGATGATAATCCCATCGACATTGGTGGGGATTGGCTTTTTCAGCGGACCGCAATAGTCATTGCCCGCATCGGGCTTGGGGTCGAAGGTGTCGAGATGCGCCGGACCGCCCCACATCCATATCTGGATGACCGCTTTGGCTTTGGCTGGTAACGCCGTCGCCACGGCAGGAGAAGCCAGGCGGTCAGCCAGCAGCAGCCCGGCTGCGCCGAATATGCCGCGGCGCATCAACTCGCGTCGGGAGATTTGCGTTTGGCCCATCCTGATTAACTGATTCATCGTAGGCATAATGTGCCCCTCTAACCACTCACTACTCACTACTCACCACTCACCACTCACCACTCACTATTGGTTAATTTGCACACCGTCTTTTATTTTTTGGTCTTGCCATCAATTCATCATACTCTATCACAGATGAAATGATGGATGTCATTCTGAGTCCTTCGTTTCGCTCGAGGATAAATCCGCTGTATGCCTGGCGGATGAACTCCGCGAAGAATCTCCCTTTTGGGGGCCAGATGTTTCGCCTTCGGCTCAACATGACAATCCATCAAATGAGGGCCTATTTGTCCTGAAACAGCATCTGCGAGAACAGGCAAAGGTCTTTTTTCCAGACCGGCCATTCATGCCCTCCGGAATCCACTTGCCACACGTGAGGAATCTTTATCGCCTCGAGAGCATCGTGGAACGATTTGCTGACATTCATCAGTCCGTCTCTGTCGCCACAGGAGAGCCATAGCAGTTTAAGCTGCTTGGCGGCATTGGCTGGGTCGGTAATGAGGGACTCGGCCTGTTGGGTGTTGGGCGCACTGGAGAAACCGCCAATCCACGCAAACTTCTCCAAATACTTGAGGCCGAAGTTCAGCGACTGACCGCCGCCCATCGACAGACCCGCCAGCGCCCGATGCTCGCGGTCGGCCTGCACAGAGTAGTGCGACTCAACATAAGGGATAATATCCTTGATGAGGTCGTCGCCGAACGCGGCGTAGGCATCGAACGGTTTGCCCTCGAACGGGTTGGCCGGGGGCGGGTCGGCACTGGCCCGGCCGTTGGGCATCACCACTATCATAGCAACCAGCTTTTTATCGGCGTATAGGTTATCGAGGATGATGTCGGCTGAGCCTTTTACCTTCCAGCCCGTCTCGTTATCGCCGATACCGTGGAGCAGGTAGAGAACAGGATAATTTACGTCTTTCGAATAGCCTGGCGGCGTATAAATCACCATTTTCCGTTTCACGCCGACTGTCTTTGAGTCATACTCGACGGCCTCGATTTTGCCGCGCTCGACGCCGTCTCGGCGTGTGTCAAACCCCGGCGACACCTGCAGAACTGTGGTGAATAGCTGCGGCACGAGTGCGTTCAGGTAACGACGCCAGTTAATCC
>CAZKOQ010000222.1:0-5870 GCA_964554425.1 uncultured Pirellulales bacterium
ATTGCGTCGGTAAGTAACAATAAACTGATAAAAATAAAAGTCATAAAATACTAGTGTTTCGTCACAGGTCGATTGATGGATGTCATTCTGAGTCATTCGCTTCGCTCGAGGATAAACTCCGCGAAGAATCTCCCGTGCGATGGCCGGATGCTTCACTTCGTTCAGCATGACAGCCCACAAAACAAACTGCGACAGGGCGCGAGACTCAAAACTCAGGATGTAAGGTTGCTGTCGGTGAACCCCGTTAGAAAAACGGTTTTCTAACGGGGTGAAATTATAACTTGGGTGTTTGAATTTCGATGTCGGGCTGCGCTTTCTGTATTAAATCTTGAATCTCGAATTTTGGATTATCAACGGTTATCTGTTTTCTTTTCTGGAAGATTGACGGTTTTTCCCTGACAAATTTCACGCCTCTGCCTGTAACGATTTCTTTTTCTTCTCTGACAAACTCGATATATTGCAGCATCGCCCAGGCGCTATTATCCCACCGCATCTGATAACCCCTCTGGTGGGCCTGCTTTTCCATTCTTAGCCGTTTATCCTGATTGAAGACTATGCAGTCGAGGGCTTCGGCTATCTGTTCGACCGACGGCTCGCCCGGGTCAACCAAAATGCCGCGCGTGTGGTGGCCGATGACAACGCCGCTCGGGCAGCGCTTGTTTGAATGGATAAGCTCCACCGCATATCTGAACTTTGTTGCAATCGCGACTTTGCCTGAGCCGAGCGTATCTGCCAGAACGCCGCTTGATATTTGGTGCATACCAAGATAAGGCAGGACCACGACATTTGTCGCACCGTAGAGCTTCAATAAAGTGCTCTCCTCTAAGAAAGTATCGAGAAAAACGACGTCGTACTCATCAAGGTTGGTTGTGCCAAGCTCTTTTACCGTGCACCACTTCACTTTTGCATCTTCGAGGGCCTTGGTAATTACCGCTTGATACTGTCGGTATG
Organism: uncultured Pirellulales bacterium; assembly: GCA_964554425.1. Classification (GTDB taxonomy): domain Bacteria; phylum Planctomycetota; class Phycisphaerae; order Sedimentisphaerales; family Anaerobacaceae; genus CAYWXK01. The sequence goes on from CAZKOQ010000222.1 coordinate 952, forward strand.
GTTCTCCTCCATCGGCTTTGACAAACTCCGGATGAAACTGGCCGGCAATCAGATAAAGCAGATTCCTTCTCTGGCCTGGTGTGCACGACTCATCCAAAAATCTGCCATAGGCCCGGATACCGAATTCTATCCCTTTGCCCGGGGACAGAAGTCCCAGTGTTGTAATAAGAAAGCGATTCTCCATCCCGTAATCTTTTTTTATCTGAAGCCGGTCGTAATGCGAGGGGTGCTGCATCCTGATGCCGTGGTCGATGTGCTTGAGGTTCGAAAAGTCGATGCCGTAGATGTTCGAGCCGAGGATGTGGATTGCGCTTTCTGTGGTAACGACCAGGCCGTCGCTGTTTTTAGCCAGCTCCTGCAGGGTTGTCTTCTGATGTTGGTCGGGCTCGTCGAGCACGGTATGTAGATACACTAATGTCGTCAGACCCCGCTGGTGGAAAGCTTTTGCCATTTCTACAAAATTGCTGCCCTGACCGTCTATGCCTTCTTTATCCGGGTCAAGTCCGTATTCGTGCTGCAGCAGAATCACAGTGGGGTTGGGGCTTTCGTTTGCACGGGCTATGATGTCGTGGATTGCAAATCGCCAGGATTGGGGGTCGTATTGGTCGATGATAAGGTCAACCGGAATGGCATAAGGCCCGCTGCCGTTGTCGATTGCCGCTATCCTTATATGGCCGACCTCTCCGGTGAAGTGCTCCAGAGCATTTGCCAGGTCGCGCGAGAACGTGCCAATGCCGCATCGCCTCGGCGGATAAGTGCTTACGATTCGTATATTGTATGGCATAGCTAATCCCTCCTTAGATTAAGGATTTCCGACAAAATTACCCTTCACGTTATCAAAGGTCATAGATTGCCGCGCGAACCTCTGGTTCGCTCGCAATGACATCTCATCTTATTCTGGTCACGATATTGCCGCCAGAACTCCTTTTACGTAACCGACCGACTCGGCCAGTCCTGCAATAAAGCCGTCGGAGTCCTTTTCATACTCGAAAGCGACTACGCCGGCGTATTTAATTTTAACCAGCGTCCGCAGGAACTTGGGGATGTCGATTGACCCTCTGCCGACTTCGGTTTCCTTTGCCTTTGGCTTGCCGCCTTCGCCGACTAAAACGTCTTTTATGTGCACGTCGAATAATCGGTCTCTGAGCTGCTCGGCGGATTGGGCCGGGTCCACGCCTGCCCTGAATGTGTGGCCGACATCGTTGCAAAGTCCGATGCGCTTATCCAAGTCCTTTATTTTTTCGTAGGCGCTGTCCGGCGTGGGATAAATCTTGTCGCCGGGCCCGTGATTATGAATAGCAACCTTGATGTCGTATTGCTGAACCTTTTTATTGACTAAAGGCAATAATTCCGGCTGCGGCGCACCGATAATGACCTTCATTCCTGCGGCTTTTGCGTAATCGAAGGCGCGGTCCACCTCATCCTGGTTTTTCATATAGATTACGCCGCCGCCGTAAAGCTCCAGTCCCGCTTCTTTTACCTTTGCAACTGCCGCTTCGATTTCGGCTTGCGTGCTCTCAAGCGGCAAATGAACGCTCTTGAAGGCGATATATTTTAGCCCTACCTGTTTGGTCATTGCCAGCGCCTGCTCAAGATTGAATTTGCGAAAGCTATATGAGGCCATACCGACCTTGATTGTTGTTTTGGCGGTGGCCGGCTGGTTTTGGGCAAATAACCGGTCAGGTGCGAGGATGCTGTGGCCTGCAAGAAAAGCCGCTGTTCCGAGACCGGCTGTCTTGATAAGCCGCCTTCTGGTCTGTTGTTTATTCATATTCGATGCCTCCTTTTTTGGTAATGTGAAGTTTTAACAAACTAAAATCATAAACTAAAAATCGCCCCAAAGCAAGCAAATTTACTTTACCAACCCAAAATGGCTTTGATATGATTTTAGGCAGAAATCAGGGTCGAATGACTTTTCACAAAGGGCTGTAAATATGGTGAAAATAAGGGTATCTGAAAAGGTGGGGGCGATGACTCGCCGGCGGTTTCTTAAGGCATCTTTTGGGGCTGCCGGTGCAGCTTTGCTTGGGCCGGTGGTGGTGCCGGATTCGATTTTTGGTGCTGATGCCCCCAGCGGGCGCATTACCGTGGGCTGTATCGGCGTCGGGCGGATGGGGCTGGGCGATATGAAGGAAATTCTGGGCTTTAAGCAGACCCAGATTATAGCCGTATGCGATGTCGATTCCAAAAGGATGGCGCACGCAAAGCAGCTTGTTGAAGCACACTATAGCGCCCAAAGCGCAGGCGGCAGCTACAAAGGATGTGCCGGCTATAAGGACTTTCGAGACCTGGTTGCGCGTGATGATATTGATGCGGTTGCAATCGCAACGCCCGACCACTGGCACACTCTGCCTGCCATTGCTGCCGCTAAAGCCGGCAAGGATATATTTATTCAAAAGCCGCTGACGCTGACGATTCAGGAAGGAAGAATACTTAGCGATACTGTTCGCCGCTACGGGCGGGTTCTCCAGGTCGGCAGCCAGCAGCGCTCCGAGTCGAACTTCCGTTATGGCTGCGAATTGGTCCGCAACGGTCGAATCTGCAAGCTTCATACAGTCAAAGTCGGCTTCGGGACGGACCCTGCCGCTGGGCCACAGCCCAATATGCCTGTGCCGGATTGGCTCGATTACGATATGTGGCTGGGGCCTGCGCCCTGGGCTGGCTACACCGAAGAGCGCGTCCACCCGCAAAACGGATACGACCGGCCAGGGTGGCTACGCATATCAGACTACGGCGCGGGTATGATTACCGGCTGGGGCAGCCATCATAACGACATAGCTCAATGGGGAATGGGCGCCGAATATACAGGGCCTGTTGAGATTGAAGGCCAGGCGGAATACCCCAAAGACGGGCTGTGGGATGTGCACGGACCGTTTCGCATCGAATACACCTACGCCAACGGCGTCAAACTGATTTGCGCAGATGATAAGAAGAATAAGCCGGGCATTCTCTTCGAGGGGATGGATGGATGGGTCTATGTTGACCGCGGAAAGATTGATGCGCAACCAAAGTCGCTTTTGACTACAACTATAAAACCCGAAGAGATACACCTTTACGAAAGCAACAACCATAAGGGTAATTTCTTCGAGTGCGTGAGGTCGCGTGCAGAAACGATTGCCCCAGTTGAGGTCGGCCACCGTTCCTGCACGGTGTGCCTGCTTGGCGAGATTGCGATGCAGCTTGGACGAAAGCTAAAGTGGGACCCGAAACAGGAGACATTCGTCAACAATGACCAGGCCAACCGAATGCTCTCCAGACCGATGCGAAGCCCGTGGCAGTGGTAGAATTGATTATTGACTATTGATTATTGAAAAGATGTTTATGAATTGGTGGAAGATATTTAGCGTAGTTAATCTAATAGCTGTCTTGGGGTGTGTTACTCCGGCGAATCAGCCGCAGGTGGCGGCGAAGATTGAAAAGGATAAAGTGAGTGTTACGGTTGCCGGGAAGCTATTTACGTGCTATAAGTTCGCTGCATCGCAGAAGTATCCGTATTTCTGGCCGGTCAATGGCCCGGCATCGGGCAAGTCCATAACAACCGAATCATCCGAGCCGTATCCGCACCATCATTCCCTGTTTTTCGGCTGCGACCGCGTCAATAACGGAAACTACTGGCAGGAGGGCAATGAGCAAGGACAAATCGTCTCAGATGGCCCAAAAATTACCGAATCTTCGGGCAAGCGAGTTGTCTTCACCGACAAATGTTTTTGGCGTCAGCCGGGTAAAGAGGCGATTATCCGCGACCTGAGACGCATCACAATCTCTGCACCAGGCGAAGCTCTCCGTTTTATTGATTTTGAAATTACCCTCGAACCGCTTACGGATGTTACTATCCTCAAGACAAACCATTCGCTCTTTTCTGCTCGTGTAGTTCCCGAGTTGAGCGTCGGCTCAGGCGGGATGCTGATTAACGCCGAGGGTAAAGCCGGCGAAAAAGAAACATTTGGCATCGGCTCGCCGTGGTGTGATTACAGCGGCACGCGCGATGGAATCATTAAAGGAATTGCTATCTTACAGCACCCTCAAAATCGCTGGTTTCCCGCTAAATGGTTCACGCGTGATTATGGCTTTTTCTCGCCGACCCCGATGTTCTGGCTGGAAGGCGATAAGCTCCAGATCGCTAAAGGTGAAAAACTTATTTTGCGCTATCGCGTTGTCGTCCACAGTGGTGGTGCGAACCAAGCCAGGATAAAAGAGATTTTTGAGCAGTATAAACAGCTTGCTAAGTGGTGATATCCCTCCACTTTCGATTATCGGATTCGATAAGAATATCAGCCGCAGGGAAGCTAACGCTTCCAGCAGGGTAAAAATAAGGAGTGGAATCATCGTTTTGCCAGAAATGGAGGACCGGTGTTAGTAACTTCCAGCTTTCCTCTATATCATCCTGCCTATTAAAAAGTGTTTGGTCGCCGACCATACAATCCAGAAGTAATCTTTGATAGGTCTCGGGTATCTTTACACCAAAAACAGATTGGTAGCTAAAATTCATATTCAAAGTGTCCATACAAAGTTTTGAGCCAGGTTGTTTTGCTTGAAAGCTCAAAGAGATACCCTCCTGCGGCTGGATTTGTAAAATCAATACATTAGCAGGTAAATTAGTCAGGCCGGCGGAAACAAACATTGAATGCGGGACTTTTTTGAAGAAGATAGCAATCTCGGTTTCTTTTTTGGCCAGGCGTTTTCCGGTTCGCAGATAAAACGGCACATTCCTCCAACGCCAGTTGTCAATGGAGAGCTTTGCAGCGACAAAGGTTTCGGTCTTGGAGCTGGGTTCGACATTTGGTTCCTGTCGGTAGCCGCAAACTTCCTTGCTGTTTATTAAGCCGGGGCCATACTGGCCCCGGACAAAAAAGCTATTTATTCCCTCTGGTTTGAATGGGCGAATCGAGTGCAGTAGTTTGACTTTTTCATCGCGGATG
>CAZKOQ010000223.1:0-5850 GCA_964554425.1 uncultured Pirellulales bacterium
GAAATATGCTTAACGCCACGATTTGCCCTACCGTTATACGATTGGTAAGGACAAGTACCGATAGTATTAATGCCTGTAACATTGCCAGAGTTTGGGTAACAATTAAAACACGATGGCGATTATACCTGTCAGCTATGACCCCGGCGAGAGGCGTTAAAAAAAAAGCGGGAATCTGCCCCGAGAATCCAACAATACCAAGCAATAATGCGGAATTAGTGAGGCGATACACCATCCAGCTCATTGCTACCTGCTGCATCCACGTGCCGACCAGAGATATACTCTGCCCGCCAAAAAAGAGGCGATAATTTCTATGCCGCAACGCACGAAAAATATGCTTGACACCAATTACATTATTAGAATTATTATTAGGCATCGTTGTTTATATCACCCGTATCGTAATACTTCTATGAGACCAAATTTAGAGACTTACTGGGCAGGCCACAGTCTAAAAACTAACCCTGCGATATCTTCGGACATAATTCGCACCGAACCTTCAACTCAAGCACCGCCTTTCAATGGCAAAATATACATTGTCATTCCGAGCGCAGCGAGGAATCTCATCTTTTAAGCCGAACCTTTCATCCTGGCAGGCCAAGAGGAAAGGCGACGTCTTCGAGTAAATTCTTATCGATATATTATACACAATAGTCCCTTATCGAAAATCGCAAATCGAAAATGTCAACGGTTATAAGTCACAAATCACGAGCTGTTCATAAGATTCACCCTTTGATTTTAACGCTGTGCGGATATAATTAACGATATGAAGAACGCTGTGCTAAGTGGGCTTTTTGAGCAGATGGCCGACATTATGGAAATCCTCGGCGAGGACCCTTTTCGTATAAATAGCTACCGCAAGGTCGCGCGCGTCATCGGCGATATGCCGATGGATATCGAGATAATGCTGGCGAGCGGCAAGCTGGCTGAGGTGCCCGGCGTCGGAAAATCCAGCTTGGCTAAAATCGAAGAATTCGTAAAAACAGGAACAATAACAGCCCACAAGCAATTGCTTACGAAAATCCCACCGACCCTGCTGGACTTGCTCGAAGTTCCCGGCATAGGACCAAAAGGCGTAAAGGCGGTCTATGAAAAACTGAAGGTTACCACCATTGCCGGTCTGAAAAAAGCAATACAGAGCGGCGCCCTCGCACAACTGCCCGGCTTCGGCGACAAAAAAGCCGCAGCAATCGCAAAAGGTATCGAATTTCTTGAAAAGTCCACAGGGCGGATACGGCTCGACCAGGCCATTGCGGCGGCGGAAGTGGTCGGTGAATTCTTACAAAAACTGTCCGGCATCGAGAAGATACAGCCGGCAGGGTCGCTTCGACGTCGGGCAGAAACCATCGGCGATGTCGATATACTTGTGGCGACCGGTAAAGGCAGGGAGACGCCTGAGCAGATTGTGCAGGCGTTCACCGCCGCACCGTTTGTGCAGGAGGTCCTCGCATCAGGCCCAACAAAGGGCTCGGCTATAATTCAAATTGAGACTACGCCTGTGCACGTTGATGTCCGTGTGGTGCCGAAGGAGAGTTTCGGGTCTGCGGCGCAATATTTTACCGGCTCAAAGCAGCATAATGTCCGATTAAGAGAAATTGCAGTGAAGGCAAAATTGAAATTGAATGAATACGGGCTATTCAAAGAAGAGAAAATGATTGCGGGGCCGGTGGAAGAAGAAATCTATCGCAAACTTGGCCTTGATTATATCAATCCGCTTTTGCGAGAAGACCGCGGCGAGGTCGAGGCGGCAAAGGCGCATTCGCTGCCGGAGCTGATTACGCTTGAGGACATCAAAGGCGACCTGCACGTCCACACAACTGCATCCGATGGTAGCTGCGATTTGAATGAGCTTGCCGAAGCCGCGAGGGCTTTGGGCTATAAATATATCTGTGTTACCGACCACTCGCACTCATCGGCTATTGCCAATGGGCTGTCGGCTAAAGAGCTTCTCAGGCAGGTTGAGCAAATTCGCAAGTTCAACGAAAGCGTAAAAGGCATCACGATTTTAGCCGGGACGGAGGTTGACATTCTGGCCGATGGCTCTCTGGATTTTGAGAGCAAGATACTTGCTGAGCTGGATTTTGTTGTCGCTTCGATACATTCAGGGATGGGAAGCCCGCGTGAGAAGGTAACGATGCGCACGCTCAAGGCGATGGATAATCCGTATGCCAATTGCATTGCCCATCCGACAGGCCGGCTTCTTGGCGAGCGCGAGCCGATGGACATTGACATCGCTGCTGTAATCAAGCACGCCGCCCAGACGCACACCGCCTTTGAGGTGAACGCAAACCCATACCGGCTGGACCTCAAAGATACGCACTGCAAAATGGCAATCGAGGCAGGAGTTATGTTGACAATATCCACCGATGCCCACAATATCGATAATCTAACTTTAATGGAATATGGCGTGGCAACTGCTGCACGCGGGTGGGTGACAAAATCCAGCGTCCTCAATGCCTCCCCGGCCTCAAAAATCAAAAGCTGGGTTGATAGCAAAAGACCGACATAGCAAAACTACTGGACAAAATCCTGCAAATTTGATATAATTTTATAAAGTTTTGCTGTATAATCTTATGCCTTTCAGGAGGACTACAAATGCTCAGGAGGACACCGTTGAAAACATTGATGAAAATATTTGTATTCCTGCTTGTGATATGTAGCATCACTTATGCCCAGAAAACCATTTATGTTGATGATGATGCCAACGGCCTAAATGATGGCTTATCCTGGCTCAATGCCTATAAATTCCTTCAGGATGCTCTGATGATGGCCTCGGTTGGGGATGATATCCGTGTTGCTCAGGGTATATACAAGCCCGACCAGTTCGCCCTCAGCGACCGGCCCAGTCTTGGGCAGGCGGAAACCTTCCAGCTCAAGAGCGGCGTTGCGATTCGCGGCGGCTACGCCGGCTTCGGCGCACCTGACCCCAACACCCGAAATATTGAGGCATATCGAACCATATTAAGTGGTGACCTCGGCGGAAATGATAGCGGAGTTACCGACCCTTGCGATTTACTTGACCATCCCACTCGCTCGGACAATAGTTACCACGTCGTAACCGCCGACGGCGCAGAACCTAACGCAATTCTCGACGGTTTCATTATCACCGGCGGCAACGCCTATCGCGAGTGGCCAATCTACTATGGCGGCGGAATGTTCATCGAATCCGGCAGCCCAACGATACTCAATTGCACTCTGAACGGCAACGCCGCAGCTCAAGGCGGAGGTCTGGACATTCACTCAGGCAGCCCAAAGCTAATCAACTGCACAATCAGCAACAACGCCGCAATACACGCAGGCGGAATGTTGAACGGCGGCAGCAATACTACACTTACCAATTGCGCGTTCATAAGGAATTTCGCGGCTACCAGCGGCGGCGGAACGATATGCACATACGCTATAATGACCGGCTGCACTTTTATCCATAATTTTGCCGGCTATAAAGGGGGAGGAATAGATAATGATTGCTCCGCTCCTATACTGAACGGCTGTGTGTTCATCGAGAACACAGCCGGCGACCACGGAGGGGGACTATCCAATTATGAAGGCGACCTGATTATAACGGACTGCACGTTCACCGGCAACTGGTCCCGCTACGGCGGTGCGATATATCAGGGGGACACCGATACCATACTGACGGGCTGCCGGTTTGCCGGAAACTCAGCCCAAATCGGCGGCGGGATTGCAAACGATGGTTACAGCGACCCGACATTGACCAATTGTATTTTCAGCGGAAACTCGGCGGAAATTGGCGCTGGATTCTGTAACACGACAGGCAGCGCTCCGAAGTTTGTCAACTGCACCTTCGCCGCAAACTTAGCTAACCAGACCGGTGGCGGAATGTGCATCACAAACAATTACAACTTCAGACCAATACTACTGAGCTGCATTCTCTGGGGCAATACCGACGACAGCGGGATGGGACAGTCCGGACAGATAAGTTTTCAGGATGGAACACCAATCATAAATTATTGCCTGCTCCAGGGCTGGACTGGCTCTTTGGGCGGAGCCGGCAATATCGACGCCGACCCGTGTTTCGCTGCCCCCGACAATGGCGACTATCACCTTAAATCCCAAGCCGGGCGCTGGGATCCAAACAGCCAAACATGGGTAAAGGATTACGTGACGAGTCCCTGTATTGATGCCGGAGACCCAAGAAACCCCATAGGTCTTGAGCCATTTCCAAATGGCGGCACAATAAATATGGGTGCTTATGGCGGCACAGTAGAAGCCAGCAAATCATACTTCGGCCAGCCGGTCTGCGAGACGATTGTCGCAGGTGACATCAACGGCGACTGTAAGGTGAATCTTACAGACTTTGCTCTTATGGCATTTCATTGGTTAGAGGAAAGACAATAGATAACGTTTAACGAAATTTTTCGGAGGCGCGCAAATGACAAAAAGATTAAATCTAAAGACAATCCTGACGATTTCAGTGCTGCATTTCTGTATTTGCTCCGCCGGTTTCGCAGACAAAGTTATTTACGTCGATGACGATGCGAACGGCCTAAATGATGGCTCATCGTGGGTAAATGCTTACAAGTATCTTCAGAATGCGCTGGCGGACGCCAATTCTTCATCCAAACCGGTAGAGATTCGGGTAGCGCAGGGTATTTATAAGCCCGACCAGGGTAGTGGGAAGACACCTGGAGACCGTGAAGCTGCGTTTCAACTCATTAACGGTGTAACCCTTAAAGGCGGCTATGCAGGATTCGGCCAGCCAGACCCCAATGCATGGGATATTGAGTTGTATGAAACCATCCTGAATGGCGACCTTGCCGGCAACGACGTTTGTGTCAACGACCCGTGTGATTTGCTGACCGAACCCAGCAGGGCTGAGAACAGCTACCATCTCGTTGTTGGGGGCATCGGGGCCGATATTGGAGCCGATGCAAATGCAGTTCTCGATGGATTCATTATTACTGCTGGTAACGCCAATGGCGAGGACTACCCCAATAACCAGAGTGGCGGCGGCGGAATACTAATTAGATGGTATTTTCCATTCGGACAGGGGCCTATACTAACCAACTGTAAGTTCACCCGAAACTCCGCTTACAGCGGTGGAGGGATGTTCAATGACCACAGCAGGACTACGCTAACCAACTGCACATTCAGTGAAAATTTCGCAATCTGGGGCGGTGCTATAGGTGACGACGGCCACCCCTGGCCAAAGCTGGTTAACTGCATCCTCAACAACAACTGCGCCAGCTATAAAGGCGGCGCAATAGCTAACGGTGAGAGCCACGCTGCACTGGAAAACTGCACACTCATCGCAAATCACGCACAACTGGGTGGAGCAATATATAATGGCGAAGGCGGCGCCATCTTAACCAACTGCACCGTAATCGGCAACTCAGCAGAAAGAGGTGGTGCTGTACTCAACAATGATGGTGATGTTACAATGACAAATTGCGTGGTTAAAGAAAACTCCTGCACAGACAGAGGTGGTGTAGTATATCTTTCTGGGGATGACACTGCGACATTAACAAATTGTATCCTGACAGCCAACTCTGCAGGACAAGGCGGCGCTTTATACATTGGTAACGATAGCTACGCAAAACTAACTAACTGCACCCTTAATGGAAACCGGGCTACAAATAACGGCGGAGCGCTATATTTGGGTGTGCCTGACAGTGCCATAGTAACCAATTGTATTCTCTGGCTCAACAAACCTCAAGCGATTTACGCGGAACTGCTCGGCAGCAAAATTGTGATAACTTATAACGATGTGCAAGGCGGCTGGATAGGCGAGGGTAACATAAACGCCGACCCTTGTTTCGCTGGCCCAAACAACGGTGATTATCATTTGAAATCACAGGCCGGCAGATGGGACGCAAACGAAGGACGATGGACGAA
>CAZKOQ010000224.1:0-5835 GCA_964554425.1 uncultured Pirellulales bacterium
CGGGGATTTACCTGAGCAGCATCTGCGGAGGCGACGGATATTGCGGCAAATGTAAGGTGATAATAAACGAAGGAAAATTTCAAACCAAGCCGACATCGCTGCTTACGCCGGAGGATGTGCGTGACAATGTTGTTCTGGCCTGCCAGAGTAGTGTGCTCTCCGATATGGTCGTAACGGTTCCGAGAGTTCACACACTGGAGACAAGTCAGATATTGATGGATTCCGATGCTCAACGGCTCAGCGGCCTTGCCGGTGAGGTGGATGCGGGCATATTTAAGTTTGACCCGCTGCTGCGGAAACTTTATCTCGAAATGACGCCGCCGAGCGTTCAGGACCATACTGCCGACCACGAGCGTTTGTATCTGGCTATACGTGAGAGAGTAGATGCTCCTACGCTGCGGACGGGCTTGCATATCCTTCAAAAACTTTCCAGATTGCTGCAAAGCTCCGATTACAAGATTACAACAACGATTGGTCGCAGAGGAGAGACGACGGAAGTTACTGAGGTTGAGTCGGGCGACCAAACAGAGCGGTGCTTTGCTGTGGCAGTTGACATAGGGACAACCACAGTTGTAGCCCATATTGTGGACCTGACGAAGGCGAGCACGATAGATACGGAGGCAATGTATAACAGCCAGATAAATTTTGGGGATGACTATATTCGCAGAATTATTTATGGGGAGGAGAATAATGCGTTCGATGAGCTGCAGAGACGCATTGTGAATGATGTGAATAATCTTATCGGGATACTGGCAGCGAGGCAGAAGATTGATTTGCAGGATATTACCGCGGTTGTATGCGCGGGCAACACGGCAATGGTGCATTTTTTGTTGAATCTGGATGCGACGCGAATCCGCAGAGAACCATATATTGCTTCGGCTAATTTTGTTCCACCTGTCCGTGCGGCAAAGGTTGGCATTCAAATCAGTGAGCGGGGCTTATTATACTGTCTGCCGAGCGTAGCTGCTTATGTGGGCGGTGATATAGTGGCAGGCGTGCTGACGACGCGAATTTATACGAGGAAGGGCATCTCGCTTTTTGCGGACATCGGGACAAACGGCGAGGTGGTTCTTGGGAATCGAGACTGGTTGGTGTGTGCGTCAAGCTCGGCGGGGCCTGCGTTTGAAGGCAGTGGAATAAAGCAAGGTATGAGGGCTGGGGCGGGAGCGATAGAAAAGCTGTCGATTCTTGAGAATGGGTCTATCGAGTTTAAGACAATCGGGGGAGGCCGAGCTGTTGGTATTTGCGGGTCAGGTTTGTTGGATACGCTGGCGGAGTTATTCAGGGCAGGCATCATAGACAGGACGGGACGGTTTGCAACCGGCGGTAAGTATCGAGTGACAGAAGGTGAGGATGGATTGCAGTTCCAGTTGGTTGAGGGCGGGAATGGCCAACAGGAGATAGTGGTTACTCAGCCGGACATTGACAATTTGGTTCGCTCCAAGGCGGGAGTATTTGCGGCGATACGCGTGCTGATGGAGTCCACCCAAACAAAGACAGAAGATTTAGAGGGAGTATATCTGGCGGGGGGATTTGGGAATTTTCTGAACGTTCGGCACGCTGTTACCATCGGGATGCTGCCGGATGTGCCGTTGGAGAAGATTCACTTTGTGGGGAATACTTCGATTGCAGGAGCGAAGACGGTGCTGCTGAGCAGAGAGGCATCGAAGGCGGCTGAAAAAATCGCCCAGAGTATGACGTATTTTGATTTGATGAGCCACTTAGGATATATGGATGAATTTATAAGGGCATGCTTTTTGCCCCATACGGACTTGTCGCTTTTTCAATCGGTTAAGGTGGCACGGGCTTCCAGCCCGTGAATACACGGCCAAGCTTGTCCTGAGCATAGTCGAAGGAATGGCCGTGCCACCAGAGAAAATTTGATATGGCGAAAACAATTGCTATAAGTGGTAAGGGCGGGTCGGGTAAGACGACACTGGCGGCGATGGTAATCAGGTTTTTGCTGAAGCGAAAGGAGAGCAGCGCCATACTTGCTGTGGATGCCGACCCGAACTCTTGTCTTGGTTCGATGTTGGGTATTCAGCCGGCTGGGACTATTGCGGATATTCGCGAGGATGCGCGGGCGAAGGCACCCGGTAATACGGGCGAGGACCGGCTGCGGTCGTTTGAATACGGTATCCAGCAGGCGATAACCGAAGCGGACGGATTTGATTTGCTCACTATGGGCCGGCCTGAGGGGCCGGGCTGTTACTGTGCGGTAAATAATTTGCTGCGAAAGTATCTGGATAAATTAAGCTCACAATATGAGTATGTGGTTATAGATAATGAGGCGGGGATGGAGCACTTATCCCGGAGGACAACAAACAACGTTGATATATTGTGCATTGTTACTGAGATAAGCTCTCTTGGGGCGGCAACGGCCAGGAGGATTTATGAGCTTGCCAAAAAGCTACCGGTCTCGGTAAAAAAGGTTGGCGTTTTGTGGAATAAAGTGGAAGCAAATCCTGTCCAGGCGAGTGATTTAAGCTTAGAGGGTGTTGAGGTGTTTGGTTGTGTGCCTTTGGATAGAAGTGTGTTTGAGGGCTCGATAAAGGGGAAAACCATTTTTGAGCTTGAAGACAACGCACCTGCGTTTTTGGCTGTATCTGAGATGCTTGAACGTAAACTAAACCTTAAAGGAGCTAAGGATAAAGCATAATATGGAATGTGAAACAAGGGAAAATTGGAGGACTGAAGATGTCGGTTCCTGAGATTGTGGAAAGTTTTACAGGTTCTGTAAATCGTGTTACGCTTGGGGCGACCAGGCAGAACGGAGGAACGCGAAGTCGGACAGTAACCGTTGGCGGCGCACGCAATATTGTGTTTGGTGGCTCTACCAGTGATGCCGGCGAGAGGCCGGTTATCGCAATGGATGTTCCGGACAGTAAGCCGGAGGATTGGCCGGATGTTCTGGCGGAGCCGTTCAAAGATGTGCTGGATAGCCCTGGCGATTGGGCAAAGAAATGTGTAGAGGAATTCGGGGCCGACATAGTTTGTGTGAAGTTTAATGGTATTCATCCTGATAAAGGGGACAGAGACGCTTCGCATGCCGTCAAGGTTACAAAAGAGGTGCTGGGGGCGATTGGCTCACCTGTTGTGTTGTGGGGCTGCGGGAACGATGAGAAAGATAACCAGGTTATGCCAAAGGTGAGCGAGGCGGCAAAAGGTGAGAACTGCCTTATCGGGACGGTAACGCAGGACAACTATAAATCGCTGACCGCTGTGGCGCTGGCGGATGGACACCATCTTATAACAGAGGCGCCTTTAGACATTAACATTGCCAAGCAGGTCAATATTTTAGTTGCCGATATGGGATTTTCATTGGAGCGGATAGTAACGTTTCAGACATCCGGTGCTCTTGGATATGGAATGGAATATGCATATTCAATCCAGGAGCGTCAGCGGCTGGCGGCTCTTGGCGGCGACAAAATGATGGCGATGCCGGTTATATGTGATGTTGGATACGAGTCGTGGCGTGTTAAAGAAGCCAGATTGGCGGATGCGCCGGGGTGGGGGGCGGTTTGTGACCGAGGGCCGATGTGGGAGGCGGCGACTGCTGTGTGTCTATTGCAGGCAGGGGTCGATATAATTCGGATGTGGCATCCGAGGGCGGTGGCTGTGGTCAGGAATTTTATCAATCAGATGTGGAAGGCGAGTTAGTAAATGAGTAGATGAGTTAACGCGTTTACGTATTAACAGAAAAAAAAGGTGGTTGTTATGATAATAATTGGAGAACGAATTAACGGGACGTTCACTAATGTCAAGCAGGCCATCGCGGAAAAGGATAAAGGGGTTATTCAGGAGTTGGCCAAGAAGCAGACTGAGGCAGGTGCAAATTATCTTGATGTGAACGTGGGGACAGCCGCTGCGGACCAGGAGGGGGCAATGCAATGGCTGGTAGAGAGCATCCAGGAAACGTGCTTGACGCCATTGTGCCTCGATTCACAAAAGCTCGCAGTCATTAAGGCGGGATTGAAGGTCGTTAATATCGATAATGGGGTTATTTTGAATTCTACGCCGCTGAATAAGAAGACTGATGAAGAGATATTATTCAAATACATAGAAATGGCACAGCAGGCGGGGCCGAAGGGGAGCATTATTGCCCTTACTATGGATAAAAACGGTGTGCCGCAGGATGTCGATACCCGTGTGGCAATCGCGGCGGAGATTGTGTCAAAGGCAATGGAAAAAGGTTTCGATAGTCAGCGGCTGTTTATCGACACGATTGTTTTGCCGGTAAAGGTGCCGAACGCACAGGTTCAGCCCGGCAATATTCTGGCTGCGATGGACCAGATAAGATACCTTTCCGACCCTTCGCCGCATTTGACAATAGGTCTGTCGAATCTTTCTCAGGGAGCGACTGAAAGAAGCTTAATAAACCGTGTGTTTCTTGCTATTGCGGTGTCGCACGGTTTGGATTCGGCGATACTTGATGTGCTGGATGGTAATCTGATGAACGAGCTGGCGGCGGCTGAGATGTTGATGAATAAACAAATATATTCGGATTCATTTTTGAGAGTTTATACTGCGGCAAAATAATTTGAGAAGCAGGAGTTACCGATGGCAGCACAAATAATAGATGGCAAAAAGATAGCAGCCGCTATGCGGGAGGAATTAAAAGCTCGAATTGCTAATCTAAAAGAAAAGGGTATTGTGCCCGGGCTGGGAGTTATCTTGGTCGGTGACGACCCCTCTTCCGTGTCCTATGTTACGGGCAAGGAGCGTGCCTGCGAAGAGATGGGAATTTATTCCGAGAATAATCGTCTTGATGCCGATACGCCACAGAAGCGGCTAATATCACTGGTGGCGAAGATGAACAAAGACCGGAAAATCAATGGGATTCTTGTTCAGTTGCCGCTGCCAAAGGGACTAAATGAGTCAGAGGTTTTAGAGGCAATTGACCCTGCCAAGGATGTCGATGGTTTTCATCCGACCAATGTGGGCAGAATGGTGTTAGGCGAGAGGGCGTTTTTGCCCTGCACACCTCACGGCGTTATTCAATTGCTTATTCGCAGCGGTGTGAAGATTGAAGGGGCTGAAGTTGTAATCGTAGGGCGAAGTAATATCGTTGGTAAGCCGTTAGCGAATATGCTTATTCAAAAAAGTGCTACTGGTAACGCTACTGTTACAATCTGCCATACTCGCACAAAAGACCTTGCGGAGCACACGCGCCGAGCGGACATCCTCATCGCTGCCGCCGGCCGGCCGAATACCATCACTGCGGATATGATAAAAGAGGGAGCGGTGGTAATTGACGTTGGCGTCAATCGCGTTGAGGATGCGACAAAGAAGCAAGGTTATCACCTTGTTGGTGATGTGGATTTTGAAATGGTCAAGGAAAAGGCCTCGCTTATAACGCCAGTGCCGGGCGGGGTGGGGCCGATGACGATAACTATGCTGCTTTATAATACTGTTGAATCAGCGGAAAGAGCCGCCGGTATTAAGCCATAAAGTAACACTTGCCAACAATTGGGTGATATGGTCCGGAACAGCCGGAACCACAACTCGCACAGACCAGATATAGAAAACCTTTTTTAACCACTGATTTCACAGATTATCACAGCAACAAATTTCAACAAAAGATAAGCGGACGCAAATAAATTAGGTATGGTGTCCCCAGATTTGAGTTTTTTGTACCAATCTGTCTTCTGTTATTTCTATGTTCATATTTTTATGAAATCCTGCAGAAATAATATGAAAGTTGGTCGAGGATTAAGAATCCCAAAGTAGAACCTTTCAAATTGAAATTATCCTTTGTTGCTACACCATGGCCAACGGTATGTCTTGATAAAGCATTATCTGTTCGTGTAGGGTCAAAGTTAGCAAAATAAACTT
>CAZKOQ010000225.1:0-5829 GCA_964554425.1 uncultured Pirellulales bacterium
CTGGAGTTGGGTGAAGAGTACGATTTTTATCAATGGCCTTATAGTCGGTGGGTGTGCGTATGCTATGTTGCTGCCTTATATGATTTTGGTACTGTGCAGCTCATTTTTCCGAAAGCGATTTTATGCGTGCATGCATCTTAAATCGATGACCACAACTGGAGTGTCTGAGCTGGCCGCTGGCGTCCCATGACTTTGAAAGGTAGAAAATTTTATCAAAAGATAAAAATCGCGTAACCTTTTCAGCGGCGAGTGTGTTTTAACTTATACAGGCAGATATTAAAAGGACTGTGGTTTAAACCGGATTATCAGCCATTTTGGGGGAAAACGCGAGAATTGGGACGGGCCTCGGCAAACATACCTTCATCTGCGAAACCTGGGCTGCGGCGATAGCAGGAAAGTAACCATAAAACATCAACCCCCATTTCTCGAACCAAAAGAGCCCAACACTTCAACTCTAAGACACCATTCTTTATTAGTGGCATTCTTATAGGGGGAATGTAAACCAGAAGACAAAGAAAATCGCTGAAATTCTGATAACGAGCGCAATATCGCAGAGAATCTGCGTATTTATCTTGCAGAGAAGACAATACTGTAATCCTAAGTTGTTTGCTTACTAAGAATTTCCGATCCAGCGACCGGTGTAGGTCGCTGGCGGGCTCTCATTTGTTGGAATATACGAGGGGTGCGAAAATGCTGCGACTAAACTTACTTATATGGCTGATGCTGGCGGCAACAGCGTGCTATGCTCTAACTCAGCCGACTTTAGAGCGGATTATATATGTCGATGCAGATGCGCCGGGGGCAAACAACGGGTCCAGTTGGCAGAACGCTTACAGGTATCTTCAGGATGCCCTATCTGACGCCAACTCTTCGGCAAGGCCGGTGGAAATAAGGGTTGTCGAGGGTATTTACAGACCCGATGAGGACACTTTGCATCCAGACGGAACAGGTGACCGAGCCGCAACATTCCAGCTCATTGATGGCGTAACTCTCAAAGGTGGCTATGCCGGCCTTAATCACCCAGACCCAGACGCCAGAGACATTGTCAAATACAAAACCATCCTGAGCGGCGACCTAAATGGTGATGATGTCGGGGTTGCTGACCCTTGTGACCTCCTAACCGAGCCGACTCGTGCTGAGAATAGCTATCATGTTGTGGTCGGTAGCGGAACCGACGCCACAGCCATATTGAGCGGCTTTACCGTCATCGGAGGTAATGCCAATGGTTCTTACCCAGACAACTGCGGCGGTGGGATATACAATTACCATGGCAGTCCGACACTGGCGGATTGTACCATCACTTTTAACCATGCCTATGGTCGTGGTGGTGGCGAAGGAGAAGGAGAAGGAGATGGAGATGATGGTGGGGGAGGCAACGGAGGGGGTATTTACTGCGTTAGCGGGTCCTCGCCAAGAATCGAAAATAACAATATCATGAGAAACTCAGCGGGTAACAGCGGCAGTGGAATTCACTGCGACAGCAATTCCTCGCCGACGATAGAAAATAACAACATCGAGGGAAACTTGGCAGGTAACAACGGTGGTGGCATCTGCTGCGACGAGTCCTCACCGATAATTTCCAGCAATACGATAACAAGAAATAGGTCAGGCGATGGAGCGGCCATCCACTGCAGGGCGGAGTCCTCACCCACGATTACGAACAACGCCCTCGTGGAAAACACTGCAAACGGCGAGGGTCGGGGCATAGCTTGCCACAGAAATTCTACACCACTGATAGAGAACAATGCAATCTCGAATAACACAGCGCATGTAGGCGGTGGCATCTGCTGTCGCGAATCCTCACCTACCATCATAAACAACAGCATTACGAAGAACATAGCTGACACGGGCGGAGGCATCCGCTGCAATCTCGCCGCCCCGACAGTTATAGACAACACAATCATTGACAATGCGGCACGAGAAGACGGCGGAGGCATCAACTCTATAGAAGGTTCCTCCCCAACGATCAGTAACAACATCATTATGGCTAATACGGCAAACGATGATGGTGGTGGCATTCACTGCCGCAACTGTTTTGCAACTATCAGCCACAATACAATCACGGCAAACACAGCGGATGACAACGGTGGAGGCGTGTATTGCCGCTATTGTTCACTGACAATCACGAATAATGTGATTACACGGAACACAGCAAAACACGGCGCAGGAATAGCGTGCAGGGACTCCTCGCCAGTTGTTACCAACAACACAATTTCAACGAATATAGCTAAAGATATTGGCGGTGCCATACGCTGCCAGGGACCATCTTCTCTGACGATTACAAACAGCATTCTGTGGGGTAATACCGCTAACGCTGGTGCCCAGATTACGCTTACGGAAGGATCGGAGCTGGCGGTTGCCTACTGTGATGTAGCTGGCGGCCGAGCCAAGGCATACGTTGACCCTACCAGTATCCTGGTTTGGAGCCCCACTAACATTAACGCCAATCCATGTTTTGCAGCCCAAAACAATGGTGATTATCATTTGAAATCTAAGGCAGGCCGCTGGAACCCAAACACCCAGAGTTGGGTAAAGGACAATGTTACAAGCCCCTGCATTGATGCAGGCGACCCTAATTCAGATTGGACTGCTGAGTTATGGCCGCATGGCAAAAGGATAAATATGGGAGCATACGGGGGGCACCTCGGAAGCGAGCATGTCACTATCAGATATTGGAAATATTGCCAACCTGAACAATGACACAGACGATACCGTGACCCGTGATGACCTTCTTCTGTTTGTAGAAGATTGGTGCCTTGAAGGGGTCCCGGTTGCTGGCGACCTAAACAGAGATTCTGCTGTGGACTTCAAGGATTTTGCTATATTTGCGGAGAACTGGTACCGGCACAAGCAATAATCGCGCTAAATCAATGTCAGGAAACATCGCTCGTGCTGCGCAGCTTTTGAGTGGCAAGATAAAACACACCTAATTTATGAGAATAGGTAGCCGGAGAATTGTTTTGCTCAACGTAGAATTATCTGGTAATCGGCATGCGAAACAGCCACGGGTCGGCACGCAAATCAGTCCACCTCGGGAGCCACAGCTCGTTGGCATAGACCCCAGCAGTGTTTACCCGGTTCTGTGGTGTTCCCAAAGCCACCCCAACGATTCCTGAACACAACGTAACAGCGTAAATACCCTTAAACGCAACTTCCAAAAGCGTAATTCAAAAGTGTAGCCCCGGTTCGCCTACCCCTTCGCTTCCCCTGAATTCTCCCGGCCAACCTCGCTTGCCGACATGAACTCTGGATAGAGGATTTTCTGCCTCGTCGCATACCTTTCTTTGCTTATCCTTATTGCGTACTCTCTTAGATACCTACGGGCTTCGCCCGTGGGTATCTAAGAATAAATTAAATGGCGCCGGTGACTTCGGGTTCAGCCGCCATTCCTTGTGCCTCTTTCTCTGCGGAACACCTTGCCTCTTTGTATATTAATTGGTAAGGTAATAAAACAATATCAAAAGCGGGGTAAAGCCAAGCACAAGAGAGTTCTGAGGGTTGCTTTTCTGGCTGTAGGTTTTTTTATCATCAATCCACCTCTGAAAGGCATAAAAGACACTTCGCAAAAGAGGTTCACCAGACGTGCCTTGCAGTGCTTTTGTTGGTGAACACGCGTCAAACTATTAACCACACAACCATTATCGATAAATTTCAACGATTCACGAGTTTTGGAATGGTAATGTTCAGAGCTGGCAGGCCATCTTTCTCGGCAGGTGGGGCCACGGGTTCCATCGTGATTTCCACCGCTAACGGCTTGTCCATATTCTCTGCCAGCGGCGATCTGATTTCTATCCAGCCATTCTTCATTATTGCTTTGTTCACCGTCTCGGTGGCGAGCTCCTTGCCATCGGCCTTAATGCTGACCTTCCACCCATCGGTTTTCGGATCACAGGCCGCCGAGAACTCCAGCGTCGTGGCCTTGCCCTCTGGCACAGTCAACGTTTTTGTCAGGACATAGCCTTTCGTACCCTTGGCCAAACCCTTCAGCACAAACACGTTCTTCCGAACCTGCAACTCCCAAAACATTGAGCTCTGACCAAGGTCGCAGTTGGAGAGTGTCCAACCATCCAACAGTTTAACGGCCCATTTCAATCCCGGGTTGCGGATTTGCATCATCTCCGCGTCGCTGTAGAGACTCCCGGCAATCGGGCCTGGATTCTTCAAGTTTTCGAACCTGCTCGGCGTCGGTGCCTTGTCTGGTATAACGAAGACCTCTTCTCCGTTCGTGTCCTTCTCAACTCGCCCGCCGACTCTCGCCAGCGCCTGGCGCGCCAGCTTCTCACAAACGTCCAGCAGCTTCGGGAAGTTATAGGCCGTGTGGCTGAAGATTTTTGTCTCGTCAAGCTTCCTGTAATACTTGTCGGGAAGACTCGAGGCACCGCGCGTTGTAAATAGAATACCCCCGCTGGAAGACGGGTTGCAATCGCTGTCAAATCCGCACCGGCACGAGATTATCATCGTCTGATCGAGGTCACCCTGCCCGTAGAGCAGTCCCATTAGAACCCAGGCGCCTTCTCGCTTCACGTCGAGCGCGCTAATGTTGTAGTTCCGGTCCTGGTTATATTTCTTCTCCGCCAGCTCCCATGTCTTTTCCCAATTGGCTGGGTTCTCCTTGTGCCACTGGATCATATCGCGAACCATCTCTGCATACATGGATTCCCTGGGAATGGCTTTCAGGCCGGCTTCGATGAGCTTAATGACGTTCTTTTCGAAGAATGCCTCGGCATACATCGCACCAATAAACTGGCCGGCGTAAACACCATCGCCGTAGTTCATCAGTCGGCCGAACTTATCGCCCAAGGCGATGACAACGTCGGGTATCCCCGGCGCAATCAGACCCGCGTAGTCAGCTTCTATCTGATAATCAATCGCGCCGGCACAATTGTGGAATTGTGGATGGCTGGAGTCCGGCGGCGCGATGCCGTTACGCAGGTTAGCCCGGCCGGCGGCGTTCGCGACCCAGAGTGGGTAGCCACTGTTAGCGAAATCAATGCCCGCCTGCTTGATGGAAACATCGAACCCATACTCCTCCATTGATCGCAGGAAGGTCATCTCCACATAAAGATCGTCCTGACCAAAGGCGTCATTGATCAAATCCTCACTGAATGGCGGCATTTTCTCCGCAGGCATAATGGTCCTGTATCTTCCTTCGGTTGGAGCGCCCCAGGAAACGCCGATGATCTGGCCGATCCAGCCAGCCTCCATTTTGTCGCGGTATTCCTTGACGGGCAAGTGGCGGAACTCCTGCCCCACCGCCTGTATGGGCGACAGACCTATTAAACCGGCACCCCATGCGCTCAAGGCCACACAAACTGCGGCCCGGCTAAACAGTTCCGAATGCTTCGTCTTCATATGTGCCACTTCCTTTGTGTTCTATTCATCTTTCGGGTTAAAGGAGACTCACCGGCATTATTCACCCCGTAGTGTACATCTATTCATGCAAATGCATCAAAGCTGTATTAGGCTGTGCATAATCAGCTCTTCATTCTATACTCTGAGCTGTCTACATTCAAGCAGTAGTAGCTTTCTGATTTGCTTATGCAAACTTAAGGTAACCGGTAGGAAGCATCAATGTCAAAGGAAAAGACCGTAGTGGTGAGAAGCTGGCAGGTTGGGATTTTCCTTGAGTTCTGTTTTTGCAGTTTGCTTTTCCGGCTGTGGGTTTCTTTAGTTCGTGAGGGTTGGGTAGCATCAAGCTCATTTCTTGTCTGCTCTCTCAAACATCCATTATGAAATTTTATGCGGGAGCATAAAAACCCCTCAAACACTACAGCGAAAGTCCAAGTTCGTATGCTTTCTCTAATTCCGCCTTATTTTCTGCAATCTCTC
>CAZKOQ010000226.1:0-5810 GCA_964554425.1 uncultured Pirellulales bacterium
TCCTGTGGACTGCACCCTGATGTTCTGATAACCTGATTCCCTGTCTTCTGACTCCTGCCTTCTTTCTTCTGTCCTCTGTCTTCTGCCTTCCTCCATCAGGCCTCAATAATCAATCGCAAATAGTCCTATTCCGCCAACTGTCTATATAACCAACCAATGCCCTTTATCAGTATTAAAAACGCGGTTTTGCCGCCCCAATTTGACTTTTTGCCAAACCGCCGCTATATCTATGTAGCTAACCTCCAAATAATATGGATGGGTTCAACCTTAAATAATCAAAATCCAAGACCCGCTGCATTCTGGCGGGTCGAAAATCAGTTGCCGTCCGGCGGGGTGAATATCCGCCGCTGTCCGGTGGAATGGATATAAAATATCGTAGCTCTGCCGCCGTCCGGCGGAATCAATTTGAAATGCCCGGCACTTTCGACCAGACAATACTCAGCCAGATTCAGCAGGCCAATGACATCACTGATGTCATAAGCGAGCACGTCTCGCTCAAGAAAAAAGGCCGCGAAATGGTAGGTCTCTGCCCCTTCCACGATGACCACCGACCCAGTCTCAACGTCAATCCAGCCAAGCAAATCTTCAAATGCTTCGCCTGCGGCGCAGGCGGCGATGTATTCAAATTCGTCCAGATGCGAGAGCACCTCTCGTTCCCACAGGCAATAGAACGTCTGGCCGAACGAGCAGGCATAAAACTTGAACGCCGTAAAACTGCCTCTCCCAGGCAGCAAACCACCGGCGACGAAATCGACCCGAACAAGCTCGCAAAAGTCAACGCCTGGGCCGCAAAATACTTCCAGCAAAACCTCGAAGACAAAAATAAAGGCGGCTTCGCCCAACAGTACCTCGCCGAAAGACAGATATCTCCAGAAAGCATAAAAAAATGGCAGCTCGGCCTCGCCGTCAGCCCACCCGATGATTTGTTCACGGCCGCAGCAAAAAAAATACCTCCATTATTGCTCGAACAGGCAGGCCTTGTCCTCAGCCCCAACCAGGACAAGTTCGTCAACCGCCTGATGTTTCCCATCACCGACGTTACCGCAAGAATTATCGGCTTTGGCGGCAGAACTCTGGATAATACGGGTGCAAAATATATAAATTCACCCGCCACCGCCCTCTTCGATAAAAGTAACTGCCTGTATGGCCTGGAGCACGCCCACCACGAAATCGCATCCTCGCAAACCGCCGTCGTCGTCGAGGGCTACACCGACTGCATAATGGCGCACCAATTCGGCTTTTCCAACGTCGTTGCCACACTCGGAACCAGCTTCACCGCAGGCCACGCACGCATCCTCCGCCGATATGCAAAAAAGGTGGTCCTGCTCTTTGATAGTGACACCGCCGGAATCGAAGCCGCCAATCGGGCTCTTGAGGTCTGCCTCTCCCAGCGCATCGACATAAAACTTGCCTTCGTCCCACAAGGCAAAGACCCCTGCGATTTTCTCCTCGCCGCAGGAAAAGATAAATTCCAGCGGCTCATAGACGCCGCTACCGATGTCTTCCAGTTCAAATGGAACCGCCTCCTGCAAACCTTCGCCGGCGACGACACCCTCGCCGGCAAAAAAGCAGCCGTCGAGGAGTTCCTCCAAACCGTGGCCACAGCCCTCCGGGCAGGCAAGCTCCCTGCTATCGACAGAGGTCTTATAGTCACTCGCCTCTCCAAAATCATCGGCCTGGACACTAAAGAAGTAGGCGCCGAGCTAAATAGGCGCCTCGCCCGCATAGCAAAAAATGCAACCTACGACGCCGAATCTCAGAAAGTGCAGCCGATAAACTTTGGCCAGGGCCTGGCCGCCTCGGCACAGCGCGAAATCCTCGAGGTCTTGCTAAACGACCCGAAATCGTTCGAAATCGTAAAAAAAAGAATAACACCAGATGCTTTTGACGTCCCTATATTGAAACAAACTGCTGACATATTATTCCATATACTAAATACCGACCCCGGCGCATCGCTCGCAAAAATACTTGCCGGAGCCGAACCCGTAGAGCTCGGCAATTGCATCGTCGAGCTGGCACAGGCCGGCGAACAAAAAGCCAACTTCCAGTTGCGGCTGACAGGAGCATTAAGCACGCTCGAACGGGAGCTCGCACAGAAAAAAAAGGAAGAAATAAAACCAATAAAAGACCAGACCCAGTTCCTGCGTTCCGCCTATGAAAGTGCAGCGAAGCAAAACCCCCATAGTGCGGGACTGCTCTGATGGATAATCGCTGCCGGACAGAAGCCCAAAAATATAACATTTTTAAGGGAGAAGATTATGTTTGCTTCCTTATCAAAAAAAATGAGCAAGAGTTGGCCCATAATTGTTGCTTTCTTCTTGAGTATCTCAGGCGGGATACTCCTGATACCGGCATCTGGAACATCCGCAGAGGTATCTGAATTTGAGAAATTATTTCAAGAATATAACGCTCTTGTGGCCCAGTTAGACGCGAACCTTGCTGAATATCGGGCATCAATGCCGCTGTTTGCCAAATTTTCCGATGTCGTCACAAACAAGATTGTGCCGGTAGTTATAGAAGGCGAGAAAGCCGCCACCTGGCTGTCTGATACCCACGAACGTGGATTGCATTCCTATTACGAAAACTCAAAGTATGAGAAAAAAATAGCTGAGAAATCAATAGCAGACATACTGGCAGCAAGATACAAAGAGGTTTACTCTGAATTCCAGAGTGCCATAGATGCAAATCAGCTTACTTTGCCTAACAAACAGGAAGAAATCTACTTTAGGGCATGCCATCATCAATTCCAGAATGTTGCTGAACCTCTTTCAGGGCCTCTGCAGGACCATATTCCCTATGAAAAAGGCACAGTCGAATACTATCTTTTTTTCAAGGACCTCGGACAGACAGCCGTAATGGCATCATCACCTTTGGGAAAAATGATTTACCAGGTTCCTCCACCTATCCAGCAAAAACAACGCAGCGCCGACCAGTTATACGATAAGCTCGTGCAACGGAAAAAACAGTCAAAGATAGACATCCAGCTACCACCCAAATATAAAGAAGAGTACCTGGCGAGATTGGAAAGGGAGTCTCAAAAGATTGGTAAAATTTCAGAATTGCGCAGAGAGTTAAGGAAGATAGAAAACGGTGGCCTCAACATTATACAATTAGGCGTCATAGATAAGGCCGTTAAGTAAGTGAAACTAAGCGTAAGCAGTGAATGAAAGTTAAACAAAACACGTGCAACGTCGGACCGGTCTAATGAACAATTACCGGAAGTTTCCGTAAAGAAAGATAAATCCGATAAAATTTAATAGCATTATAGAAAGCGGACTTCTATTTGGACTCTAAATGAATGGCTAATTTAACCGAGCATCCGCCAATCGACCTACAACGAAACACTACCTTGATAGTCATCCAGCTTGGCGGTATGCGTTTGTCAATTTTGTGAAAAACTATTTTTTAGGAAATCCAACCGTGGCAAAAAAGCAGACAAAAGCAGAACAAATGAATACTCCAGAAAAGAACAATTCTAACGCCGGCGCCCCAAAAGGCCCACAAGTAAAAGACCCCGAGCAGCAGATAAAATTGCTTATCGAAAAAGGCGAGAAAAAAGGATTCCTCACCTACGAGGAAATGAGCGAGGAGCTGCCCGAAGAGAGCATCAGCTCCAGCCGCCTCGACGGCCTTTTAGCCACCTTGGACGAAATGGGCATCAGTCTCCTCGATGAAGCCGATGTCGAAGCACAGCAGGTTGCAAAAACAGAAGAGGAATTTGAAACCCCCGAAGTGTCCCTCGCCGAGGAAGAACCCGTCAGAGAGGAACATCTCAAAGAAGAGGACGAAATTCTCGAAAAAGAACTGGTCACCGAAGAAGGCAAACGAAGAATTGACGACCCGATCCGCATGTATCTAACCCAAATGGGGCAGATACCGCTGCTGACGCGGAAAGATGAAATTTCGCTGGCGAGAAAGATTGAGATAACGCGGATGGCGTTCAGGAGAAAAATGCTGCAGTGCGAGTATTGTGCGAGAAATGCCCTGGATTTGCTGCAGCAGGTGCAAACCGGGATTATGTCGTTCGACAGGACGCTTAAGACAGGAACGGCACGTAACCAAACAAAAGGCGTAATAAAGAAACGTATGCCTGAGAATATCAATACGGTGCTGAAACTGCTGAAAATCAACCAAAATCTGTTTAAGAAATATTTCGAGGCAGAAGACAAAAACGCATATAACGCGGAATTAAGGCGACTATACAGAAACAAGCAGAAAATAGCGACGCTATTAGAGGAGCTGAGCTTGCGGACCAGCAGGATTCAGCCGGTAAAGAACAAGCTGCACGGGATGTTCGCGAAAATGCGGCAATTGGAACAGTCCATCGCGGCGGGGCCCAACAATGATATAATGATGCAGGACATCGAGGCAATGAGGCAGGAGCTTAGAGGACTGCAGGAGCTTGTATTGGAGACGCCGCAACAGCTTGAGAAACGGCTGAGTGTAGTAGAAAGAATTTTCTACCAATATGAGGAGGCGAAACGGGAGCTGTCGAGCGCAAACCTGCGGCTTGTTGTTTCCATTGCTAAGAAGTATCGAAACCGCGGGCTTAGCTTTCTGGATTTGATACAGGAGGGTAATACGGGCCTGATGAGGGCTGTGGATAAATACGAATATAACAGGGGTTATAAGTTCAGCACATACGCGACGTGGTGGATACGGCAGGCGATTACGCGAGCGATAGCGGACCATGCGCGGACGATACGAATACCGGTGCATATGATAGAGACGATGAGCCGGCTGCGAACGGCGGGGAAGGTGCTGCTGCAGAGGTTTGGCAGAGAGCCGACGATTGAGGAGATTTCCAAAGAGGCGGCGATGAGCATGGAGGAGACGCGGCGGGTGCTCAATATTTCCAAGCATCCGATTAGCTTGGACAGGCCGATAGGCGAGAGCGAGGACAGCTACTTCGGCGATTTTATCGAGGATGAAAATATCGACTCGCCGGTGATGTCGGCGACGCAGGAGATGCTTAAGGAGAGAATCGATTTGGTGCTAAAGACGCTGTCGTATCGCGAGCGGGAGATTATTAAGCTGCGATACGGAATCGGGGACGGCTATACTTATACGCTGGAAGAAGTGGGCAGGATTTTTAAGGTTACGCGGGAGCGGGTGCGGCAGGTCGAGGCGAAGGCCATCCGCAAACTTCAGCACCCCGTGCGTGCCCGCAAGCTAGAGGGCTTCTTGGACCACAAAACGGCGTAGGTGATTGATTATTTTCTATTGATTATTTGCTCCGGCGGATAAACCTGCCATACGGAGCGGCGGATAATCCTCGATATTTGGCAGGTCCGCCAAAAAAATGGCTTTGGGGCTTTGTTTTGACGGAAATTGCGGTTTTGGGATCAAAATCAGAACAAAATAAAAAGGACGCGCCCTCCCGAAGGATTGCGCGCCAGGTTGCTCCGTAGAGCACTATCCCTGCTGGTTTTGCCAGCGGGACTGCCTTCGACTTTTCTCTTGTTATGACAAGTCTCAGACGCGGATCAGTTATAATCACTTTGAAAAATACAATATTTCTCTTGACTTGTCAAGTATTTTTTGATAAAATTCCCGCTTGTTTTTTACAGGGAATTTCATCCGGTCATTAAGGAAAAGGAGATTTAGGATGGGATATGTCTTAGGTCTTGATCTGGGGCCAGCTTCGGTTGGTTGGGCGGCCGTAAAAACAGACGAAAAAGGCGATTTTTGTGGTCTGGCAACAATAAAGGACGGCAATAACAGCATCCCAGCAATCGGTGTAAGAATCTTTCCGGCGGGCGTTGATAACATAAATCAGGGACAACGCGAGGAATCCAAAAACAAAAAAC
>CAZKOQ010000227.1:0-5778 GCA_964554425.1 uncultured Pirellulales bacterium
GTTGGCATACTCGAAAATACAGTTCGTCAGGCGGCTGTCTGCCGCCTCAACAAACCTAATCTGCTTCCACCTGTTCCCGCTCGGGTAGCGAGTAAAGAGAATCGGCTTGGCTTCGTTACCGTCGGCCAGCAGTTGTCCATAGATTGTGATAGTTACGCCGTTACTCATTCTAACCGTTGTCCCCGGCTCAATATTCAAGACCATGCCGACAGGAACGACAAAATTACTGTCAAGAGTAACTGTCCCTGACCAAGTGATGTTGGAATCCGCCTCAAGATACATCCTATCTGCCTCGCAGGGTAAAGCCATAAAAAGGCAGACACCAGCAAGAATGATTCTATTCACCTAAGTTGCCTCCTAAATGTGCTCATTTTGCACAATAGTATTATACCGAAAAAGTTCGAAAAAGACAAGCAAAAACACAAAAGTAAAATAAAGGCGAGAAGGCATTATCAGTAACGAATAAATCTAAGCGATGCCGTTCAGCTAACCAAATGATTTGTTACCTGCTCATACCTTCGTTTATAAGCAGCCACGTGCCGGTCTTCCCTGCCACCGCAATGTCCGGACGACCGTCGCCATTAAGGTCAGCTACGCAAATCTGCATACCCGTCCCGACACCGGCGCCAGGCGGACTGATTGTGAACCTCACGAAATCGCCCGCGGCGCCGTTCCACTTGTAATAGAATAGGCACTCCGGCTCAAGTGCACCAGGGTCGGAATCCCCATGGCCGCGCACCCGCTTGCCGGTAATCAACTCACCTTTGCCGTCACCATCGAGGTCAGCCCAGGCCAGCGAGTGCGCCTGAGACCAGGATTTATCAATGAGATGTTCTTTCCAGGTAGTAGTTCCATCGGGCTTCGGCTGACCCTGCTCCCACCAGAACACCCCATAGTCGTGGCCTTTGCCCCATATAATGTCGCTGCGGCCGTCACCATTTACATCGGCAACCACAAATGGTGAGCTGACGCCGCGTAAGGCCGTCTCAGGATGAAACTTCCACGGCTTGGCGAAGACATCACCTGCCGGATGCTCATACCAGCCGGCTTCACAGAGGATGTCTCCTCGCCCATCACCGTTAATGTCACCAAAGGCATAGCCGTGTCCGCAGCCCTCTGTCCCAAGCACAATTCGCCTCAAGCTTGGCTGACCATCAGCGCCCTTCCCCAGCTTCCAGGCGACCAGCGGGTCATTCCTGACCCAGCAGTGAACGATAATCTCCGGCACTGCGTCACCATCTAAGTCTCGCAGGTCAAAAGCTTCGTTTTCCGCACGGGCCTTAACAAGCAGGCGCTGCTCCCATTTCCAGCCCTTTTCGAGTCCCTTTTTGCCCGGGTTTTTATACCAGTAAAGCTCTGGCTCTGTCCAGCCGCCTGAGATTACGTCAATCCACCCGTCGCCGTCAACGTCGCAAACATGGTCGCCATTATTGGCATAGAATTCTTTGTCGCCGAATCCGAGCGACACCTGTGGGATGTCACGAAGCGGCCGCGGGACAAAATCCGGCGCTGCATACCAATGTGTGCCGGCGATAATGTCGGGTTTGCCATCACGATTTACATCGGCTATGGCACAACCCTCGTTAGGGCTGACCATTAGACAACGTCTTGAAAACCTCAGACCCATCGGCTCACCGGCACCAGCAGCAGGCCCACAATAGATACAGTTCAAGCCCACAGCCAGAGCCAACCAAGCCACAATCACACAAAACAACGAACGATAAGTGCACATAACCTTTCTCCTTTCTTGTTTCTAAACATATTAGCACAGCAGCAGCGCCAATTATAGCCCAGCTCAATCCAAAAAACAAGGCACCAAGACATATTAAATAATTACCAATAAAATCAGGAAAGAATTATACAACCAAAGAATTCTTGAGTTTTATACCTATTTGATGTATTGTGTTGACTTAATGGAATTAAAAATGTCTGACAATAAATCCATAAGAAATTAAGGAGTCCACCAATGAACCGCTCGATTAACCGTCGCACGTTTTTGAAACAAAGTGTAAAAGCCGGAACAGGGGTAATGATACTGAAGTCGGGTATTCTTAAAGCCGGCCAATCGCCCAACGAGAAGCTTAACATTGCCGTCATCGGCTGCGGCGGACGCGGCAACGGCAATATGAACAGCGTCAAAAGCGAGAACATCGTCGCCCTGTGCGACGTGGATGAGAAAACTCTCGCAGCGGCCGCAAAAGAGTTTCCCGCTGCCAAAACTTATGTTGACTGGCGAAAGTGTCTGGAGCAAAAGGACATCGAAGCAGTCGTATGTTCCACGACCGACCACACCCACGCCTTCATCAACGTATGGGCATTGAACCGCGGTAAGCACGTGTATTGTGAAAAGCCCCTGGCCAACTCGGTGCACGAAGCTCACGTCGTCCGTGAAAAATACTTAAAGAATAAGGACAAGCTCGCAACGCAAATGGGCACACAAATTCACGCTTCAGACAATTACCGGCGTATGGTCGAGCTGGTTCGCGGCGGTGCAATCGGCACAGTTAAGGAAGCTCGCGTCTGGTGCAGCCGCACGCCAAATGGCGGCAATTATCTGCCGGAGGTTAAGCCGGTGCCCGAACATCTCCACTGGGACCTGTGGATTGGCCCATCGCCATTTCACCCATACAATCCAGACTACCCCGGCAGTTGCCTGAAATGGAACCCTTTCTGGGACTTTGGCAGCGGCCAGATTGGGGATATGGGCAGCCATATGATGGATATGGCATACTGGGCGCTTGACCTGCGACTTCCTACGACCTGCAAGGCCGAAGGCTCGCCTGTCAATCCCGATACCTGCCCTCAGTGGCTGACCGCAGAATGGGACCACCCCGCCAACGATTGGCGACCGGCAGTCAAGGTATATTGGTATGACGGCGGGAAAAAACCCGGTATGCCGTCACCTATCTTCAACCGCGATGAGATGTTCAAGGGTGTCATTTTCACCGGCGATAAAGGTTTCCTGGTCGCCGACTACGACTACCGCGTCCTAATGCTCAAAGGCGATATGACTCACTATAAGTCACCCAAGAGCAATGAGCTGATTCCTCCTTCGCCAGGCCACCACGAGGAATGGATAGCGGCCTGCAAGACCGGCAAGCCGGCATTGTGCAACTTCGACTACTCCGGAGCGCTTATCGAGCATAACCTGCTGGCACTGGTCGCATACAGGGTCGGAAAGAAGCTCGAATGGGACTCCAAGAACCTAAAGGCCGCCAACTGCCCCGAGGCCGACCAATACATCAGAAAGACCTATCGTGACGGCTGGATTCTTGATGGTTAGCTACTGGCAGGTGTGCTGTTGTATAACACCTCTTGATTCGGAAACCGCTTTTTTTGAGCGATTTTTGGGATTTTTGGAATCTTTTACCTACAAAACCGCTCCTGAACTTGAAAAAACTCTTGCTTTTTCCGAATATTATGCTATAATGTTATTTACAAAAACTTAGGGAACGTAGTATTGTGCTGCACCCAGTTTAAGCTAATAAACAATCTTGGAGAAGGGTAAAGAGGTAAAATTATGGCCAGAAGAATGTTTTGCAAAATCCTGTTAGTAGTCGTTGTCGTCTTTGCGATTCTGTTTCTTTCAACTATTTTACCAGCCCAAGGCAAGAGCGATAATACCTTTGAGAGAGTAAAACAGGTCCAGGAGAAACACACCGCAAAGCTTATGACAATCAAGGGCGTTGTGGGCACCGCCGTCGGCGCCGACACTGAAGACAACCCTGATATCAAGGTCCTCGTAGAAGAACCAGGAGTAGCTGGCATTCCGAAGAAACTCGACGATGTTTCCGTTGAGGTGGTAGTTACAGGTAAAATTTACGCTCTCCCAAAACCTGAAGGCAAACCAGGCGGAAAACCTTCGGCTCCAAGTATTGACCCGACTGCCCGGTTTCCCCGGCCAGTGCCGATTGGTGTCTCAACCGGTAATGAAGGTGAGATCTCCTCCGGAACAATCGGCTGTAGAGTAAAGGATAGTTCAGGGAAGGTCTATGCTTTAAGCAACAACCATGTTTACGCCTTAGAGAACAAAGCTCCCATTGGCAGCAAAGTATTGCAGCCGGGACGGTACGACACGGAGGGGTATGTTTACAACCCCGATAACGTGATTGGCACGCTGGCTGATTTTGAGCCAATAGTTTTTTCTATCACTGCCAACAACAAGATTGATGCGGCCATTGCTGCTATCATCAAAGACGAAAATGGTATTCCGCTAGTCGGCAAAGCCACGCCATCCAATGGTTACGGGACGCCCAAATCAACCACGGTATCGGTATGGGATTCTGTAGGTAAGCAGGTCCAGAAATATGGCCGCACAACTTCGCTGACAAAAGGAACCATCACAGGCATCAACGCTACCATCAATGTTGGTTACAGTTCCGGAACGGCACGCTTTGTTAATCAGGTCGTTGTCCAGTCCAGATCGCCATTTATCAAGGCCGGGGACTCCGGCTCGCTATTAGTAACGAACCCTGGCAAAAACCCAGTCGGGTTGCTTTTTGCCGGCGACTCGAGTGGAAAATATGCTATTGCGAACCAAATTGACCTGGTGCTTAGTGCCTTCGGCGTTAACGTTGACGGCGAATAGCGATATGTAAAAAATCTCCGGGCGAATGGGACTTATGTAGTCGCTGTGTGTCGGCGAACTTCGTTGACGCAATCGTATCCACGAATGGGGAAGATAGCCCAGGTCTGCTTTAAGAGAACTATCGGTGAGCAGGCAGATTCCACTTATTGTGTTGAGCATTGGCGCTATAACCACAGCCGTCGGTCTAAGCGGGTGTCCACAGAGCAATACCTCCAGCCCCCAGAAAGGAGAGCGTATGCCGGGCAAGACCATTGAACAGGTCCTTAACGAGAGAACAAACGAATGGATGGCAATCCCTGGCATCGTAGGTGTGGCAATCGGCATATCCAAAGGCAAGCCCTGCATCAGGGTTTTTACATCGGTCAGGCCGCAGCAATTGCAAGCCAAAATCCCGCCAACCATTGAGGGCTACCCTGTAATTATTGAGCAAACAGGACCCTTCCGCGCACTTAACCAGAAACCCTAATCCTCGATTCCGAAAAACTCCAGCCACCGCTTTGTTTCGCTTTCCGTCAGTCCCTGACGCTTCCCGGTCGGCTCTTTGGCGGTCTTTTTCCTCTTCAATTCCTTCCGCAGCTTGTCCCAGAAATCTTCCGATTTCACCGCCGACGCTCCACTTGCCCTTGCCGCCCTTCGCAACCGCCGATCGCTGCTGACTATCACCAGCTCTCTCGTTCCGCTGCTTGCTTTTATCTTGTCCTCGATTACCGTGTCGGCATCGCTGCCAAGCCCCGCAAAGAAAACCTCTAAGTTACCAATATTCTCGAATCCCCTTTTATCAGCAGGGCCTGTGCCGTCAAAAATAATTTGCCCCATCTCGCCAATCGCCCCCAGGTATCTGCCTATAATTCGGCACAATTGAAAGTCGCTATTATATTCCGCTGCTTCCGGCAAGTTCCCAACCGACCAGAACAGATTATTACCATCAATAATAAACATCTCTTGGATTGTTTAGAGCAAATCATTAAACTCTGATACTGATAGGCGAGCTTGTTTTAAGATGTGTGACAATGTAGAGCGTTTGATTGGGCGGTGCGCTGGAACAATAATTTTGAGCATTTCATTAGGAAGGCGTTTTTGTAACCTGATATGGCTGCCTTTCTGACGAATTACTATCCAGCCATCTCGCCTAAGGGCCTTGATGACTTGCTGATAGTTCAAACTCGGAACCTTGCTCATAATGCTATCTC